>CAZUXX010000291.1:0-5416 GCA_964624215.1 uncultured Planctomycetaceae bacterium | reverse complement strand
CTCAGGGACAGCAGCGTCAGGTCGTCCTGCGGTGTCGAGACCCGGGTCCTCCACACCTGCTGCACCCCATTGCGAACCAGATCGAGGCTGACTTCCTGCCCTTTCTCCAGAGTGCTGATTAGGGCGTCGAGTTCTTCCTGGTTGCTGACTTCCCGTCCATTCACGGCGCGAATCACGTCGCCATACATCAGTGAGGGGAGCGCGGCGGCCTGTCCCGATTCGCCTTCCGGTCCATCCACGAGCTTGCGTGCACGCTCAGCCGGGCTGTCGGGCAGGACCTTGACCACCCTCACGCCGCCATCCGCCGGTTCGACAATGGCTCCCAGATAGACGCCGGGAAGCTGTGCCGTCGGGAACTCGCGCGGTCCTCCTTCGAGGAGGAATGCTGCGATATCCGCTGCCGGATCGACGGTCTCCTCACCCTGCTGTTCCGGGAACAGGAAGGTATTCGGCATCAGGGTGCGGGGATGATGGAGAGTCGGGTCCCGCAGCCACGTATAGTGCCAGTTGAAGCCCTCTTCACCCGGCATGATCTTTTCATGAATCTTGCTGAGGTTCGGGCCGAAGTCCTGGCGAATCCCTTCGAACTCGGCATCGTCGTGCGAGTGGCAGGCGAGGCATCCCCGCTGCGCGAAGAGTTCCTTACCTCGCTGGGCGTTCGGCGTGTAATCGTCGGCCGGGGACGAGAGTGGCAACTCCTCCGAGTAGTCCACGAGGTAGGCCGTAATGCCGGCCAACTCGACCGGCTGGAGAAGCTCGGCCAGCTCATCTTCCTGATTCGACAGGTGGAAGAACTGCGGCATCCGCGTGTCCGGACGGAACCGCTTGGGCTCTTCCGTCCAGTAGGAAATGAAATCGTCGGTGACCTTCTGGCCAATGTGCCGCAGCGAGGGACCAACCTTTCGCAGGTCACCCGCGATCTGTTTCGGGTCTTCAGCAATGGCGAGGGCCTCGGCCACGGTCTGAGGCTCGAGCCGGAGGTCGGGACCGATCGGTTTGGTGCCGTCGAATCCGTTAATCGGATGGCAGCCGTAGCAGCCATACTCGCGAACGATCTGGTACCCCTCGAAAACCTTGGGAGCCGCGGGCCCGTTGCCGAAGTCCATCCCGAGTTCTGTCACCTGGTGGTGGCAGCGGATGCAGCTGGCCTCGGTCAGAGTCGTGGGGTGCATGGGGTCCTCCCAGAAATGGTTGGAGTGCCACCCATACTTCTCGTGCCAGTGCTTCGCCTGAGCGGGATTCGTCGGGGTGTGCTCCGCGTTCTGGAAGCTCGTTCCCGAACCGTCACCGCTATGGCAGATGGTGCAGCCGAATTTCTCAATCGGGTGAGGACTGCCCGACGTCAGATACAACTCAGGATGCGGATGCGATGCGAACGGATGCGGATACCCTTCCCCGGAGTCTGCCTTCTGGCCATCGGCATGTGGGAAGCGGGGCTCATCGCCAATAAAGTCGTTGATGTGCACATGACAGGTGCGGCAACGGTCGACCCGGTTCACGCGGGTCATGCCGAGCCCCTGCTCAAGGTGCACTCCCTGAATCGACGGCCAGTCGTACAGAATCTTCAGATGCGGGTTGAACGCATTGAGGATCGGCAGCTCCTTGAGCGACCGCTTCGTGCTGACAAATCGGCTCGAGGGCGAGATCTGTTCTCGCAACTCGACCAGACGCAGGTACTCCTCTTCGAGCTTGCGCTTCGCGGCAACGGCTTCGTCGCGAACCGCAGTCAATTCGGCGAGTTCCCGGCGGACTGCATCGAGCTTCTGCTTCGCTTCGGCCGCCCGCAATGCCAGCACTTCGGCTGAAATCCGGTCGGCATCGAACTGGCTCAAGGTGCGTTCGAGCAGCGTTTGAGGCCGCTGATCCCGCACGTCAAGGTCGAAGACCGACCGAGCGAAATCACGCCAGGCGCTCCGGTCTTTCGCTGCCACGGTCGCGATTTCGTATTCGCTTTGCAGCTCCCGGATGCGATCCTGGAGAGCGCGGATCTCGGGTTGCCGGGCGGCGATCACCTCTTCCGCAGCGCGGACCTTCTCGTCGGCGGCATTGAGTTGTGCCTGGTACCGGGCATCGCTTTTGATTCGCTCAAGTTCGGCATCGATCTGAGCCTGACGCAGTTCATTGGCACGGACCTGGTATCCGCGCCATTCGCGAGCTTCGTCCTTCTGGAGCAACAGCCATGTGGCGATGCCCAGCAGAAGAGCGCTGCCGGCGAAGACCATGTGCATGGTCGGGAGCTTGCGCCAATATTGATCGGTCGCGGGCATGGAAACGGGTCAATCGATTGAAGAGCCAGTCGTTGTCGACACGGGAAGCCTCCGCTTCCCACGCTGATCGTGAACGACGTCAGATATTAAAGAACCACTCGGGGATGGCGACGATGTACTTCAGGTTGAACGCCCATCGCAGCGCCATCTTCAACGGCAAGGCAGCCATGAATAACAGCAGCATTGCCAGCACCATGTACCTCAGGAATCCCATCTTCGGGAAGAAGCGGCGGAACGCCGTCGCTGCCAGCAGCGGCGGGAGCACCATCAGGTAGGCCAGCACCAGTGCAATGCCCACCCACTCCCTCAGCAGGATCTTTCCAACCGTGGCACCAATACCGTCCTCGACGCCAGGCCGCGGGGGAGTCTGATGCAGGAGGTCTCTCCAGAAGAGATCGGAGAGGTTCACGTTGTTCGCCACCTCGAGTTTGTGCACATCCCAGAACTCGTACAGTCCGAACATGTTCCAGTTCGGCCCGCGAATGAATGTGCCAAGGACGATCATTCCGACCCACAGCGGCAGAAACCCGAAGAGAAACGTCACCACTGCGAACTTGCGTTCGTTGAAGGTGTAGTAGCCGTTCCCCTTCTGGTTGAAGTCGATGTACGGGATCGCCATCAACCCGACGAGAATGATGCTGGGAAGCACAACCCCGGCCATCCACGGATCGTAGTAGACGAGCATCTCCTGCAAGCCAAGGAAGTACCACGGCGCCTTCGACGGGTTGGGTGTCTTGACCGCAGAGGCGGGCTCTTCCAGCGGAGCCGGCAAGGCGACTCCCCAGATGATGAGGAACGCGGTGAGCAGGATCATGCAGATCATTTCGGTGTAGACCAGGTCAGGCCACACCAGCACCTGCTCGCTCAACTCGTCCTCGATCTTCGGAAGCCCGCGCTCAATCCGGCGATCGTTCTCCACTGACTTCTGCAGATACAGCCAGGTGAAGTACCCGACGAGATACAGCATCCCCACGATCGGGACGTTGTCGGGCTTACCCACGATCTGCCGGAAGTCGTAGTCGGTCATGCTCAACGCGAGGAAGAGCAATGACAGGTTGAACATCACCCAGCCGACAGTCGGTCGCGTGAGAAACTCACGGAACTGCAGCAGGGCCCAGAAGGCGACCATGGAGACCGCGAAGTAGCTGATGGGGTTGGCGATGATCACATCGACCCCGTTCTTGAACCACTCCGGAAGCCTCAGCAGGAACTCATCGGGGTCACTGTTGAACGCCAGATGCGTCGCCGCGAGCAAGAGCAGGAACGCACAGTAGATCGCCCAGACGGCTGCACGAGGAACGTGCGGAATCCCAAAGAAGTTCTCGTACTCGCCGTCCTTGCGGTAGCTGCGGACGGTCCAGCCGATGTTCATGAAGAGCATCAGCAGGTACAGCCATCCCAAGCCCTGGATGACGCTCGCAGTCAGGTCGGAATGCATGTCGTCAAGCTACCCGTCAATCCTACTCGTCTGAAAACCGGCCCCAGCCCGAAAACTGCGAACACCACTACAGCGGCTGACTGATGCCACCATCCTTACGAACACGCCAGAAGTGAATCGCGATCAGCGTGGCGACCACCAGGGGAATCGCGACGCAGTGCATGATGTAGAAACGATTGAGCGTCTCTTCACCAACCTCACGGGCCCCCAACAGAAGGAAGCGGGCATCGCTGGCATTGGTGATGAACTCGTAGCCCCCGATGTTCAACAGCTGAAACCCGGGACCTTCGTGCCCGAGAAATGGCGTCGCACGGGCCATATTGGAACCGACCGTAATCGCCCAGATCGCGAGCTGGTCCCACGGGAGCAGATAGCCGGTAAACGACAACAACAACGTCAGCACCAGCAGAAGGACGCCAATGACCCAGTTGAACTCCCGGGGAGGTTTGTAACTCCCCGTCAGAAAGACGCGATACATGTGCAACCACACGGTGATCACCATCGCATGGGCTCCCCAGCGATGAATCTCCCGCATGATGCCCAGGGTATTGATGTCCCTCAGAGCACGGATGTCTGTGAAGGCCCACTCCAGCGTTGGCCGGTAGTAGAACATCAACAGGACACCGGTCAGCGTCTCCACAAGGAACAGGAAGAAGGTGACCCCTCCCATGCACCATGTGTAGGACAGCCCGATCCCGCCCTTCTTCACTGACACCGGATGAAGATGCAGGAAGAAGTTGGTGAGCACCACCACCGCCCGGTTTCGCCGATCGTAAGGCGCCGGATGACGGAAGATGCTCTTCCAGATTTGCGAGTTGCGAATGTATTCGCCGACGGACATGGGCAGAGCTGCCAGGTCTCGATGTTCAGTTAAACGAAGGCCTGCAAGCCACCCACAGGCCAACCCCACTCACCAGATCACACAAGCTCCACATACGAGTTCGGGTCAGCCCACTGCCCGAGCTCCTCCTGGAACTTCACACTCTTGTCCACTTCGAGCTGACCGTCTTCGGCCACCCGCAATCCGACCCGCTCAAGCGGCCGCGGCGCAGGCCCCTCAAAGTTGACCCCATTGATATAAAACCCCGAGCCGTGACACGGACACTTGAACTTCTGCTCCCCTTCAAGCCAGTTGGGAGTACAACCCAAGTGCGTGCAGACAGAGGCCAGAGCGTAGATAATGTTGCTTCCGTCGTAGGTGTCGGTATGAACAATCCAGACACCACGCGCCGCCTTGTACTTCTCAGACACGGTATTCAGCGGGTAGTCACTGGGAACCCCCACCTTAAAGCGGGACGGAAGCTCCAGAACCATATTGGGCATCATGTACTGTGCCCCCTTGAGCGTCATGATGCCCCCCACCAGACCAAGCAGGGTCCAGGCAAAGGCGAAAGGAGTTGCCACGAGAGACAGAATCGGCGCGAAGACATTCCTGCGAGACACCGCCTCCGCGGGCTTCTTCGCAACAACCGGCTTCCCCGGAAGCCGAGGAGGAACCCTGGCCGCAGAAGCAGGCTTGCCAGCCCGCACCGCCTTCAGCATCTCCTGAACCGAAGGCTTTTCACCGGCCGGCTTCGGAGCCACCGGCTTAACCTCTGCCGCAGGCTTCGCAGCCGCAGGCGCCGACTTGGCGGCCGCCCCCTTCCCACGAATCGCCGCGAGAATATCGGACGCCCCCTTGGGAGCCCCTCCCGCCGCCGACTTTGGAGCT
>CAZUXX010000290.1:0-5417 GCA_964624215.1 uncultured Planctomycetaceae bacterium | reverse complement strand
GCCGGAATCAGAAACCTCTCCGGCAACACGCACAGCAGGACCAGTGGCAGCGACAGGACCGCTCCGGCCACCTCGGGAGGGGCGAGCCGCGCCTCGGTGAGCCTCAGTTGCGGCAGCACGAACAGACCCTGAAACAGGTCATCCAGACTGTTTGTGAGCATCCAGGGAAGAGCCAGTATGGCGAGCGCCACCACCAGCGTCTTCAGGTACACGGCATACGCCGTAGATAACCGCCGGGGCCAACCATCAGGCAGGAAGACCTGCCGCGACACCGCCGCGACTGACAGGGACGCTGCCGCGGGTGGAATCACGAACCAGGCCACGGCATTCACACTCGGATCACGGGCGATCAACGCCAGCGGAGCCAGCACACCACAGACCGCAACCAGAATGCACCACACGACGTATTCCCGACGCAGCCGCGGCATCTCGGCCGCCTCACCATCGGCATGCGGCCCGGAAGGTGTTCCCCCGCTGACCGGCAGACTGAGGGCGACCAAACTCGCGGCGACCGCATACAGGCCCGTCACTTTGATCGCCAGCCCCGCGGCCCCGCCTGCGGCCGCGACCGACAGCCATCGGTATCGACCGGTCTCCTGCCACCTGAGCAGGGCCCACAGAACACAGCTGGCCGAGAAACTCAGGTACCAGTTCGCGATCGGCTCCGGGATCACCATCAGCGTGCACGCGGCAATCGCCAGTGGCAGTCCAATCGCCGCAGATCTCCCGCAGAATTGCCGTCCGAGCCAATACAGCAACCCGGCATGCATGACGGAAACCGTCAACAGTGCCCATCGCATCGCCAGCAGACTCGGCCCGAAAAGCGAGAACCACGCCGCGTGCCAGTAGGTGATGAGCCCGCTGTACATCTCGTCGAAATCACGATGTGGCAGCTCACCGTTCAAGACCCGCTCGGCACCGTGGGCAAACTGACCCTCGTCATGACGAATCCAGCCAGCCCTCATCGTCACCAGAAGAATCGCCAGCGTGCCCAGCATCGCGATCAACGTCGCAGCCGCTTCCGCCCTCCCGCCGCACCGCGGAACCGTCTCGAACGGTCGTTCACCGGAGGCATCCCCCGGGGTGACAGCGTCGCCGCAATCGCTCATCCTGGTGTGGCCCCTCAACGGCGACGTCCCCGTGCCTGACAGTCCGTCCGGTCATCCATCGCGGGCATTGCTCAAAGAGCCTTGGCGTACAGCTCCATCGCCGCGGCCCAGCGTTCCACCAGGTCCCGTCGCACGCCAACGTCGTCAGGCAGCATGAGCGGTCGCCCGCGCGCATCGAGGATGATTCCGACCTCTCCTCCCCGGACCGTTCGCTCCACTCGCTTGCCGGGGCCTGCCCCGACATCGAACCCGCGCCGCGGTTCAATGACCGCCCGCACGTTCTGCTCTGCACTGCACCGGATCAGGCGGATCTCCCCCACCCCCAGCTCACCCGATTCCTCCACTCCTGACCCGCTCAACCGGTACGAGAAGCATGGCCGGCCGAGCTTCCCCTGACCGGCCGCCGCAATGCACGTTCCCAGCGAGATCAGACAGTCCTTCTCGAACACCTCCAGAGCCGCCTGCGGATGAACCGACGCAAGAACCCCCAGGTGCGGCATCATGAAGATGCTGTCCTTTGCAATCTCCGTGATCCCTTCCGGCTCGAAGGCGTCGATCATCATCAGTGCCGTCTGCTCCATCCGAGGAGCGTGTGACAGAACGCCTCCCGATGCGACGAGCAGATCCAGCGTCATGTTGTTGACGATGCTCTCGCCACCCTTCTTTTGTCGGAACGTATCTCCCACCGTCCGCTGCTGCTGCACTCCCTTGAGTGTTGTGGCGAACTCCTTGTGCTGCTGGTAGGCCAGCCGCAGGGCCTCCCGCGCCACGGCCTGTTCGAAAATCAGTGCTTCAAGTGTCTGCGGGATCGTCGTGGGGCGAATCATTTTGTTCTTGATCCGGTTGCGCAGCTCGCGCTCGTCCATGTCGGTCGTGACCCATCTCAAGATCGTCTCCAGCCCCGCTTCCGCGCACACGTTTGAGATCGAGTAGCTCATCCCCAGATTGGCGCTTACCGTACGGTTGAAGACCCCCTCGAACACGCTGAAGACGTCCGTCGTCGCTCCACCGATATCGACACCCACGGCATTGATCCCGCGCGTATCGGCAATCTGCTTCAGAATGTTCCCCACCGCACCCGGGGTCGGCATGATCGGCGCATCCGCCCACCCGATCAGCTTGTCGTATCCGGGGGCATGTGCCATCACATGTTCGAGAAACAGATCATGAATCTTGTCACGCGCCGGACCAAGATTCTCCCGCTCCATCACCGGTCGCACATTGTCCACGACCGACAGTTCGATGGATTCGTCGAACACCTCCGCCACCAGCGGAGCCGCGTCCCGGTTCCCGGCATAGATCACCGGCATGCGATAAGTTGAACCGAAACGGGGCTGCGGTCGCGCCGGAGCGACCAGCTCCGCAATCTCGACCACCTTCTCCGTGTTCCCGCCATCCGTCCCCCCGGACATCAGGATCATGTCCGGACGCAACTCGCGAATCCGCTGAATCTGCTCGTAAGGTTTGCGCTTGTCATTGGTCGAGATGACATCCATCACGATCGCGCCGGCTCCCAGAACGGCTCGCTTCCCCGATGCCGCACTCATGCTGGCCACCACTCCCGTCACCAGCATCTGCAGTCCGCCCCCCGCACTCGATGTCGAAATGTAGATGTCACACCCGACCGGCCTGCCCTCTGCATCCACTCCCGCCGGACGGATGATGTTCCCCTCTTCATCGACCAGCCGGCGCCCCGCCAGCTCACCCACCTCGGTCGCCGCGTTGGTCACACCGACTGTGACATCCGCCACCGGCTGCTCGACTGTTGTCGGTGCCTCACCCCGATACGTCTGCCGGTAATGTCCGTCGATCTTCTCGATCAGGATGGCTTTGGTCGTCGTGCTGCCGCAGTCCGTGGCCAGGACGACATTGATCGACGCGGGATCGGGCATGGCAACAGGGCAGGAAGATTCCGGAATCAGTCACCGCAGCTCACTCATCTCCGCCTGAGCGTCGCAGAGATTCTCGGGAAGCCCGCTCTCGACGACCCGCCTGCGAAGCGGCTGCACGGCCGACATCGTAGCAAATTCACCGGCCGCTCCCTCTGCACCGGTACCCCTCATTCCATCGGGGGCGCGGCCTCTTCTTCCATCTCTTCCGGAACGAGGATCCCCACGTCCACGAACTGGAACTGGGACCGCCCTCCACTCTCCCGGCGGAGTCGGTCAATCACCTCACCGACCGTTTCACGGACCGGCATCAGCACAATGTTGCGCGTCCGCGGATCGTGACTCAATAACGCAATCACCAGCGACTTCGGCTCCGGGAGCCGTGACAGCAGCCCGTACAGGTCGCGCGACAGCAATTCCTGGTTCACCCCGCTGGACGGGTCGTCCAGTTCGAGCGGCAGCGGCAGCGTCCGTACCTCCCGTCCATCGTCCAGCGTCAGCACCAGTGGATCACGGGACAAATGCAGCTTCCACACATCAGCCCGCTTGCGGATCTCCGCGTACGTCACCAGATGCTCGATCATCTGCCCGGGGTTCGCCCGCGCGATCTCCTCAAACCGGGTGCGGAGTCTCGACGCTTCACCCGGAGTCGTCGCAATCGCCGGATCCCGCTCGGGATTGAGCACCGCGTCAATCAGCGAATCCGGCACGCGGAACACGTCACTCACCATCCGGGCCAGCACACGCTGGCGTTCGTGTAGCGACGAAAGTCGCTCGGTCAGTTCCGTGTCCCGCCGCTCCCGCTCGGCCGACCGGCTGCGACTCTCATTCAACGCCTGCTCCGCCTGCGTCAGTGCAAGCGACGTTTCCCGCGCCTCCGTCCGGACCGTGGCCAGCTCACGCTCGACACGGTCCAGATGCAGCTGCAACTGCTGCGAAGCCCCGGCCCGCTCCGTCTCCTGCTGCCGGACATCCATGAACTGGGCAAAGATTACGATCAGCAACAGATCGAGCAGAGGCGTCAGATGCAGCGAGAGCCGTCGGCTGCGGCGGATCATGGCTGTCCCTCGGGCGCTGCCGCTTGCGACAGGGAAAGCTCCCGCTTGGCGCGCGCCACCATGTCCCGGACATGGCTGCGATTCTCCGACAACCTCTGGAAGCCTGTCTCCACCACACTGTTGACAAACATCAGCAGAATCGCGGCGAACAGACCCGCAAACGTCGACCAGATCGCATCGCCAAAGCGATCCACAATCGCAGCCACACCACTCTCGGTCGAACCCGCGTCCTGCTGCAGGGCAGACCCGATCGCGAGGATCGTGCCCAGGACGCCCGCCAGCGGATACGCCTCGATCATCGTCCGGGCAATGTTGTAGCAGCTCTCGAACACCATCGCGCTCAGATACCGTCGCTTCTCATCCAGGATCCGCATCCGGTCCAGCAGCGCCCTGCGATCCGACTGCCGCGACGGATCGTCGAGCACATCATTCACATCCGCCAGAAACGCCTCGATCTGGTCTGACAAATGAGACGTCGAATCGAGCACACTCTGATGCTTGAGTCCGCGGGTAAAGTCAAACAGCGATGACGTGATGATTCGCAAATCGCGCCGGCTCCACACATACAACAGCGCGAACGCAAACAGGTGAACGGCAAACGCCGCAACGATGACGGTCGTCGACAGACTCGACAGGCGTTCGAGCAGGGTTTGCCAGTCGCCTTGGTTCATGACCGTCACCAGACCTGAAGAAGCTCGAACGATCCTCCGCCCGCCCGGATGCGGACGGGGCGTACTGCCGGCCCCGCAAAGGCGTTCGGCAGCACGATCGAACACTCGCAACGACCGACTTGCGGCCTCGTCCTCTCAACGCAACTGGCCATTGCCACTGCTGTCGCAAGTATACGAGCGCCCCGGCAGATCAATCAGTCGCCTTTCCCCGATTCCGGACGCCGCAGAACGTACAGGGCGCTCGTTGCCCGCAGATTCGCCAGCCAGGCCCGGTTGACCGCGCGGGCCCCGAGAATCGGCAGTTCCCGCTCAATCTGGAAGTTCCCCTGCCGCGCCAGATCCCGGAAATCCAGCATCGTCATGAAGTGCAGGTTCGGCGACTCGAACCACTCGTAAGGCAGATCGTCTGTCACCGGGGCCCGGCCCGACCACGCCACCTGCAGGCGCACCCTCCAGTGCCCGAAGTTCGGCACAACCACCAGCGCCCGCCGCGCAATCCGGAAGATCTCCTCGAGGACCAGCAGCGGCCGACTCACTTGCTGAAGTGTCTCGCTCACCACGGCCACGTCGAACGACTCATCCGGAATCGCCTGCAATCCCTCGTCCAGGTCTGCCTGGACCACCGGAATCCCCCGCGAAATCGCCGAGATGAACAGCTCAAAATTCAGCTCGACCCCCAGCACACTGCAG
>CAZUXX010000289.1:0-5426 GCA_964624215.1 uncultured Planctomycetaceae bacterium | reverse complement strand
CTGGCTCTGGTATGGAGACGGTCTCGACACCGACACCCTCCTCGCCAGCCACGACCTCTGGGGCATCGACGCCGCCACCAACAAAGTCGAGGCGCAGCTCTACACCGGACTCCTCCCCCTGCTGCTCGCCTCCCTCTTCCTGGCAAGATCCCTCTGGAATCGCCGGTCCGACCCGCGGCTGCTCTGGCTGGCTCTGTTCGGATTCCTCGCCATGATCTACGCCACCGGCTGGCTCCTCCCCATCACTCGCCATCTGCCAGGCTTCGGATACTTCCGCGGCCCCGGCCGCTACGGACTCATCACCGTCCTCGCCATCGCACTTCTCGCAGGCCGCCAACTCCAACATTGGCTCTCGTCGCGGGGCCGATACTCCGGCAGCATCCTCGCAACCCTGGTGATCGGGCTCACTCTCCTCGATCTGCAGTGGATGGCACACAGGCCCTGGTACACCTTCGTCGTCTCGGCACCCCCCATCGAGTTTCGTAACGAAAGCGTCGTTCACCGCCGCCTGCTCCACCACACCACACCACCCCGCATGCTCGCTCCGGGACCAAACCTCCCGACCCTCACCGGCGCCGCAGCCAGCCCCCCCTACCTCGGCTTCGGCCCCGACGCCTACTACGAACCCGGCGGCCGCCTCCCCGACACCCGTTTCCTCGCCGTCCTCTCCGGGAAACCACTCCCCGACGGAGTCAACGTCTCCGAACAGTTCGAGTGGATCCGCGACGCGGGTATCACACACCTCCTCTCGATGGGACCGCTCCCCTTCGACTGGCCTATCGATCTCGACTGGCAGGGAGTCGACCCGCTACTGCACCGCGCATGGGGACGTCACCCCCAGGAGCCCCTCTACCTCTACTCCGTCCGCAGCCAGCGCGGACGTGCCTGGCTGGAGCCCGCCACACCCCACGACCAGCTGAAAATCACCACCTACTCCCCCAACTCCATCGTCGTCGAAACATCAACGACGAAAGACGCCACCCTCGTTCTCGCCGATCTGCCGTGGCACGAATGGAACGTCACACTCGACGGCAAACCCGTCCACACCTCCAGCCCTCCCCCGCAATTGTCCGACACCACCACTCGCGCAATTCCTCTGCAGCGCCGACTGCAAATCCCGCCGGGAAATCACACCATCCACTGGACCTACCGTCCCCGATCATTCTGGTGGGGTTGTGCACTGAGCGCAGCCGCCGCCCTCGCACTTGCCGCACTCCTCTACCGGAACAGATCGACGGCCCCCTCCCCGACGGCCTGACAATCTCACCAACCCGGCTCGTCAGGTCACCCGCAGCACTCTCCGCAGCCACGCAGGGCTCACAAACGCCCCGCACCCCGCCAGCATGATCAGCCCGAACGGCCACATCCCCAGACACACTCCGATCCCCGTGTGCAGCAGCACCGCCGCCGCCAGTACCAGCGGCCGCACGATCGGCTTCCAGACCAGAACGCAAAACGTCAGCTCAAACACGACAGTCATGTGCGTCAGAAAGCTGTACAGGTACGGCCGCCACGCAATCCACGTCATATCGAGCGTCTGAAACTCCCGATTGGCGAACGCCATCCACATCGCCTCCCCGTGCCACCACGCTTCCCCCGTCAGCTTCGCCAGCCCCGCATACAGGTAGATCACACACATGTGCACCTGAATCAGCCGCGTCGCTACACGGGCCCCGATGCTCGCCGGCCCCGAAATTCTTGAGCCAGCCCCCCCGCTCCCCTTGCGAGACCGCAGCCACCGGTCCACCGACCACGCATCACCGCTCGGGCCGATCGCCAGGTAGAACATCAGCATCGCCGTCGTCTGATCAAATCCGTAGGTGACGAAGTGCAGTCGATTCGCATACGACAGCACCACCAGCCAGGCGAGAATCGATGTCACCCGCGTGAACAGTCCGCACGCAAACAGCAGCAGCACCGACAGACTCGCCAGGTGCACCGGCCACACCCAGCCCGTCGGCAGATCCCACCAGTACGAAAGCTGGGCAGTCGGCTGCTCAAACCGCGTCAGCTCCGCGTCGAGCAGCGACTGCTCCCCGAGATACAGCGGCAGATCCAGCGAATAGATCACATGCGCATACAGGACAATCAGTCCCGTAACCACTCGTAACAGACCAAGAACATACGGATCCTGCGGCGTGAACCAGAACCGGTCCCACTCCCGCGCCCCCAGATCCTGAAGCGTGGTCAGATACTCCGGGATCGACTGCTCTCCCAGCGGTTTCTCAGGCGACTCGCTCACCGCGGCAGCTCCAGTTCCTCAGCCGTCCAGCGACGAATCAGCGTCACCTGTTCAAACTGCGGATCATCCAGCCCCAGCCCGCTCCGCACCGCCGCTGGTGTCGGCAATTCATGCGTCACCTGCCACAGCGTGATCCGCTCTCCACCATGCCCCCACAACAGCCCCCGCGCATATGCCGCGTACCAGTCTTCCTGCCGCTGCTTTCCCCCGGACCGCTCGGCAAGCATCAGCTGACGGTGATATCGCAGACGTGGCCACGCCGCATCATCCGGAAGTTCTCCAGCGATGACCCCCGTTTCCGTCTCGATCTCATAGCGAAGACGCCGCCCCGGACCAGGCTCCGGCGCAAAAAACCGATGCGCATGAGCCATCGACAACGTCGAGAGATAATCGGCGTATGCCTTCTCGAAAATCCCGAACAGCAGCGGTGATGGCTCCACCGGCTCCTCCGCCGTCCGGGGCACGATCGTGACTGGCAAGGCCGCCGGAGCCAGGACAATCCCGCCCACGTGATACGCCAGCCACAAACTCAGCACCGTCTTCACCCACGGACGCATCCCTGCCGTGACCTCATCCGCCGGCACGCGCGCCTTCACCGACTCGCTCACCTCGTGCGACATCTCCTTCGCGGTCATTCAATCGCGTCCGTCAAAATCCGTTTCATCCCCCGAAGAGTCCGCGCCACTCCTCTCCATGTACCCCGTACGATGCCGACCCGCCAGCTCTCTCGCAAGCAGACCGCCTGATCCAATCAACACCCGTCGCGCAAAACTCGCCCCCAATTCGCGCGAAACTCCGAAGCACGTCGAAAGTCCGTGCACCGTCTCTGGCGGCGTCACCCTGTCGCATCGACGGCCCTGGATCGCACAAACGCCGCCACAGAACATCTGTAAGGATGAAGGCGGGGCAACGTCTTGACGCACGCACCGACGCGTCCATGCTGAACTCAGTTTGTCAACACATGCCCGCAGCTCCCGATCTGAAAGAACATTCATGAAACCCCTCATTGTGGTCCTCTCGCTGGCCCTTACTCTGGCCTGCGGTTGCACCGGAAATGTCGAAACGACCGACGACTCGACAAAAATCGAGATGGAAGTCCCCAAGATCGAGATGGGAGACGGCGACGTCGATCTCGATCCCGCCACCGACGACGATGTCGACATCGATACTCCCAGCCCCGGCGATACGTAAGTCGGCGGACCTTGCCACACACGCACGGCAAATCGCCAAGGCATCCGCGCAGGTGCAGCCTCGTCGTCCGACCGGGTTCCCCACGAGTGAAAAACTTCCCGCTCGGCTGACAAACCGCAACCCGCCCGGTTAGCATCATCATTGGTTGATGGACCACACTCGGGCCATCAGCATGAGCCTCTCAAGTCTCCCCGGAGAGCCGGCATTGGAGACCGACCGCCAGATCCTGGTTGCCGTGCAGGCCGGACAGGTCGCACGCTTCGACGAAATCGCCAACCGCTACGCACGGCGGCTGCTGGCGGCAGCCCGCTCCCGCTTTCCCGACGAAGCCACCGCACAGGACGCCGTCCAGGAAACCCTGCTCGCCGCTTATGCCTCGCGGCACACCTACAATCCCCGGTTTGCTGTCAGCACCTGGATCTGGACAATCTTTCTGAATCATTGCAGCCGTCGTTCGGCGCGTGACCGCCGCGAGCAGGCCTTGCTTCAGGATGTCCACCTGAAGGCCCTGCCGCGAGACAATCACTCCGGTGTCTTGGCCGATCTCCTCCGCGCCGAAACCGCCGCACAACTCCACGCAGCACTCGAAACCCTTCCGGATGTCGAAGCCGACACCCTCCGACTCCGCTTTTTCGGCGAGCTCACCTTCGAAGAAATCGCGCAGACCATGGCCTGCAGCATCGGCGGCGCAAAAATGAGAGTCAAACGGGGCCTCCAGCGATTGGCCCGCCACTGGAATGAGCGAATGGCAGACCAGGAGACCGGACGATGAACTGCGACCAGGCCTTCGAACTGTTGACCGATCCCGACAACCAGGCGGCAGCCGGCTGGGAACTCGATCAGCATCTCGCCTCCTGCCCGCGGTGCCGGAGCATGTCCGAAACACTCATGCCCGCCCTCACCCACCTTCGCACCGCAGCAACGAACCTGGCAACGGCCGAAGAACTTCAGTGGGCGTCCGCCCCGCCATGGCGCAGCGGCACAGTCCAGCCCGATCAGCCCACGCCCCGTCAGCCAGCGCCCGCAACCCGGCAAAAATGGTTGGGATGGGGCCTCGCTTTTTCCGCGGGACTCCTCCTCGCTCTTTTAGTCCAGGAGCGGGACAACCCTGTCTCCCCAATGGCTCCCGCGTCGACCGCCGCCTGTCGCTGGGACGAGGATCATTCCCTTCGTCCGGGAGAAGATGCTTCCAGCGTGATCCTCTCCTGCGTCGCCTGCCACGTGACCGCCTCAGGCGCCCATCACAGGTAGACGTTTCAGTACGTCCGCAGTCCCCGGCCCACCTGTGACACAAGCTCCCCACTCGAGCGCTTTCGCCGGCTTGCCTTCCGGAACGGCAAGCGCCGCTCACCCCGGCTGATCTGCTCTCGCATCCCGCCGCCAGAACTCGCCCGCTGCCCGCTCCCGGGATCCGAAAGCCACGGCCTTCCTCGAATCCCTTCTCCGACAGCCGCCCCGTCAGCCTTCCGGCCTACGACAGCCCGACCCGGCCCCTGCCGGGTTCAAGAACGCAATTTCTCCCACCCCCAAAACGATCAAAGCCCCGTGCCTTTTCAGGCACAGGGCTTTGACAAGATCCGGCGATAACCTACTTTCGCACCTCGCGGCACTATCATCGGCCCCAAGAGCTTAACGGTCGTGTTCGGGATGGGAACGTGTGTGACCTCTTGGGCATAGTCACCGGAAGTCGACCGCCCCGCCGCTAGGCGGAACGGCCGCAGTGACAATTGGAATCAGCAAGCGAGCGTGCAGCTCGGCGTTTCGCAAGTGCGAATCGTAGAACTAAAATGGCCAAGCGTTCACCCGTTAGTACCGGTCGGCTGAGACTGTTACCAGCCGTACACCACCGGCCTATCAACCTGATCGTCTTTCAGGGGGTTCATCGAGACCTAATCTTGGGAAAGGCTTCGTGCTTAGATGCTTTCAGCACTTATCCGTGCCGTACTTAGCTACCCTGCGCTGCCTCGAGCGAGACAACAGGAACACCAGAGGT
>CAZUXX010000288.1:3250-5441 GCA_964624215.1 uncultured Planctomycetaceae bacterium | reverse complement strand
TCGGCGATGGCACGGTCGTAGCGTGCGGTCAGTTCGAATGCAGCCGCGGCAAGCTCACGCCGGAGGGAGTGGTCCAGGGCGTCGTCGCGGAGGGCAGTGAGCACCTTCTCGTACTGATCAGGCGCGGTGACGATCGCGACATGAGCGTGATTCTTGGCGGCCGAACGGACCATACTCGGGCCACCGATGTCGATCTGTTCAATCGCTTCGGCGTCGGTGATCCCCTCGCGGGCGATGGTCTGTTCGAACGGATACAGATTCACGACGACGAGCTGGAACGGCAGGATGCCATGCTGCCGCATTGATTCGGCGTCGTCGGGACGGTCGGGGCGACCGAGGAGGCCTCCGTGGACCTTGGGGTGCAGTGTCTTGACCCGGCCGTCCATCATCTCCGGGAAGCCTGTGTAGGCGGAGACATCGGTGACCGGGAGTCCCTCTGCCTGCAGGAACTTTGCGGTTCCCCCGGTGGAAACCAGTTCGAACCCGAGTTCGGACAGGCCGCGGGCGAACGGTCCCAGACCGGTTTTGTCACTGACGCTCACGAGTGCCCGTCGCGGAAACTCACTACTCATCACAGTTCCTCGTCAATTCCGGAGAATCCGCGCGCATCCTAGAGCAGATTCAATGAAATTGTAGTGACCGGGGCGGGGAAACGTGCTGCGGGTGCCGGCGGCTTGTCGTCCGGAGTTCGTTACGCTCCTGCCCGGGGTAGCCGGGGCGGTGGCGGAGGGTGTCAAGCGGCCGAACGGTTACGTCTCAAAGAACACTGCCAGCCACACGGTTGGTTCTGTTGGCGAAGTTGCCTCGACCCGATGTCGGCGGTGTGGCGCGATCAACACATGATCGCCGGGATTCAGGGTGAGCGGAGTCTCGCTGTCGGCAAACCTCAGCACACCCGAACCGGAGAGGACCGAGACCCATTCGGCCTGGGGCTGGTCGTACCAGAAGTCGGGATCACTGGTGTGTCCACTGGAGACGATCCGCTCGATGCGGACACCGGGGCCCGATGCCAGGATGGTCACCTGTTCGGGCAACTGTACATTCCATACGACGTCGAACAGATTCAGTTGATCGGTCATCGTTGCGAGTGCCAGAAAGGATGAGAAAACGCCCCGTCACCGGTGGCGATGTGTTCCCGTGACGCTGGAGCGGTGTCGTGTGCGGTTGCTGCGATGATCCCGCAAGGATCTATCGGGTCGAGGCTCCCGACAATCGTCGCGACAGGCGTGTCGAGCGGATGAGGAGGAACAGTCCGACGGCGATCAGCAGGATCCCGATGGGGCGTGGAGAGAGGTACACCACCCATGGCACCCCGATGACGAGGCAGGCCAACCCCGGTTGCTTTGCCAGTTCGTCTGCGATCCGTCGCGGAATTCCCCGTCGGCTGAGCATGAAGAGGAGAATGACGGCGGCGACGAGGCTGAGACCGAACCAGATGTCGGCGCTTTCGACGGCCGGACGTCTTCGGAGCCGGATCAGCGGGAAGGGTTGCCCCGCACGCTCCTGCGGGAGGGTGACTGCCGTCTGGAGCAGATCCACCGAGGGATCGGCAATGGCGGCGGGGACACGTCCGGGTTCATCGGTTCGGACGGCGATCAGACCTGTCAGCCGCCGCCACGTTGCGCGTAACTGTTCCGCGCGGGGATCTTCAGAGCGGTTGATGCGGGCATCGAGCGTGCGCAATCTCGCGAGCAGGGGGTCGTCGATCCGGAAGGAGCGGGAGGACTGACTTTCGAGCGCTTCGAGAAGTGCCTGCATCTCGATGATTGCGGCCGTTTCGGAGCTGAGGGGATCGACCGCCAGCCATCCCGACTCGGCTGCTCCCACGAGTTCCACGAGATGCGGTGGGGCCTTTCCGGAGGCCAGCGTCATCAGGGGCACGGTGCTCTGGCGATTCCGGGTCTGCCATTCGATGGTGACGGGACCTCCGCGCAGATTTCCCGGCAGGAGAACCGCTGTCGCTGTTCCCTCCCGTCGGAAGGGCAGGAGCCCGTCGGCTGTTCGCACGGTGCGAATGGAGACCGCTTCGGGAATGCGGAGCTGCAATTCGGAGGCGGCGCGGGTGACGACGGTCACGCGTGTCTCACCGGCTGCGGCCTGCTCGCGATCGAGCCAGATACGGGAGGTGATGAGTGCCACGCTGATGTTCGCCCCCTGGACGTCAAAGGGAGCGAATGTCCACTGGTCACCA
>CAZUXX010000288.1:0-3240 GCA_964624215.1 uncultured Planctomycetaceae bacterium | reverse complement strand
TGCCCGTCGCCGATCCCCTGAGCGATTGCCCGTTCGACGCGTTCGAGCCGGGATGCCGAGATGGCATCACTCCAGGCGGAGGTAGGACGAAACGGCATCCGCTGGTCGAGAACCAGACGGGATGACGTCACCATTGCCGACTCGACTGTGGGAGGGGTGATGGAAAAGACGGACGATGCCTCGGGTCGTCGAAATCGTCCGTGAACGCGGAAGCGGTATTCTCCCCCGCGGAAGCGCTCGGGGGCGAGGATGAGCAGTTGCGAGCCGTCGGGCATTGGTTCGACGTCGACACGGTCGGACTGTGGGAAGAGCGTCAGCGGTGCGTCAAACGCGGCCGGGAGGCGGATGCGGACCTGACGCAGTGGTGCATCGACCGGTCTGACACGTCCGACCAGTGTGACCTGCTCGGTTTCGCCGCCGGATGCGATGACGGTCAAGAGACTCGCTGTTGCCGAGTCGCGGCTTTGCAACTGGCGGAAGGCCAGTGGTGCCTGCGGGCTTTGCAACGGACCAGAGAAGAGCCCTACCTCGTCGGGCTCTTCCGTCTCGGGGAATGTGAGCACGCCCGACTCGGTGGCGAGTTCGACCGGCCACCCGGAGATGTCGTTCCACGACGTCGAATGACTTTCGACGGTTCCGTGCTCGTAGCGGAGTTGTGGCGCCGCGACCTGTTCTCCGACTTCGAAGGGCATCGTGCCGGAGATTGAGATGGTCTGGTCACCGGAGAGGGGCGTGTCGAGGATCAGCTCGAGGGTCTGGGCCAGACGTTGTGTGCGTGCCAGGCGTTCGGCTGAATCCTGGGTGACCGAGACCCGTGCGACGTCGATCCGGGGGTCGACCCGGAAGACGTGGGACATTGCGGGAGCGTCGGAAATTCTCAGCCGGATGGTTGCAGTCCATTCGAGAAGGCCGCGCTTCAGAGCGATTGACTCCTCGATCCGGGCGACGGATCGGGGCTGACGCCGCGACAATTCGAGAAGCAGAGTTGTCCGGGGACCGATCCGACAGATCCGTTCGGGCTGCTCGACCTGGTCGTACTGCTGGAGGATGTCGATCGCCTCGTTGTCGGTGAGAGTCGAGAACTCCTGCGATGCGTCATCAGGGGTGTCGGTGCGATTCGGGGCGACATCGAGCACGAGGGCTGTCGATGTTCGCAACCCCACGACCTGCGGGATCGGTTCAGAGAAACCGAGTGGTGCCGGTAGGTGCAACTGCCCGCTTCCTTCCGAGGATTCGCGGAGTGGCAGTGTGTACCGGACTTCGGCGCGTGCGTCGGGATCAATTCCCTGGGCCTGCCACTCCAGTTGCACGCCTGCGTCGGTCTGGCGAATGCGGGAAATGGCACCGGCGGGGAGTCTGACTCTGTCGATCAGGGATCCGTGAGGGAATATGACGACTCCGCGGCCGGGTGAGGTCCGGGTTTGTGGCAGCAGGAACAGGCTGCGACACTCGGCCCGCAGCGGCTGGACGTCAACGAGTGTCAGGGGGAGTGATGAGGAAGTCGGCGACGATGCGGGCTGGATGTCATCCGGACCTGCGTCGGCGGCTCCCCAGCTTGCGTCGAGACGGGTTAAGCGTCCGAAGGGGAGACTGACGGGAGTTGATCGCAGACCGGTCTCGATGTTCCGATCTCCGATGCGGAGCGTGCCGGGGCGTTCGTTCCGGAAGTTCCATGTCACCCGGCTGGAGGCAACGGGTGGAACCGCGAGGCGAATGCGGTTGTTGGCCTCGGTGTGTTCGACCGGAATGCGGAACCACAGGCGGACCCGGTGCGTCCTCCAGCCTGCGTGGCCTGTTGTCGGATTGAATGCCGCCTCT
The DNA here is from genome assembly GCA_964624215.1 of uncultured Planctomycetaceae bacterium. Taxonomy (GTDB): domain Bacteria; phylum Planctomycetota; class Planctomycetia; order Planctomycetales; family Planctomycetaceae; genus CAZUXX01. Next base: position 1,422 of record CAZUXX010000288.1, on the reverse strand, counting down.
TCCGACGTCGAGGGGGCGGGCAGTTCGATGACGACCCCTCCGCCGGATGCAGCCGGGATGATTGTTGTGGGCTCGCCATCGACCTCACAGGCGGTGCTGCTTTCGAAGACGACGTCGTCGAAGGGGAGCCTGAGGGCTGCGGGGCGTGAGGCCTGGCGCACGACGGTCAGGCTGACCTCTGCCAGAACTTCGGAGTCGACGGTGATGTCGTAGCTGGCCTGCTGGATCAGCCAGGCGGGAAGTCGCGGTTGGGCCGACTGCCAGGCGGTCAAGCGCGCGGTCCAGGTTCGATTCAGGAGGACGAGATCGCCGGGCTGTCCCTCGTCATCGAGCGGCATGAGGACATCCGGGCCTGCGGCTTTGGTGGCAACTGCGGAGGGTGGTTCTGACGTTTCCTGAGCTGAAACGAACTGCGGTATGAGGGCGGCCAGAACCGCCAACCCGGTGGTGATGACGGTGGGGACATCGGGTGACTGGAGAACCGTGGCGTCGGGATCGGGGACCTGGGCCACCACGAGTCGCCGCGGCAGGAAGACTCCTGCAAACGATCCCATCACGACGGCCCCGGCCCAAGGGGCGAAGGTGTTCGGCACAAACCACGCGACCCCGATGCAGAGTGTGAGCCACAGGGGAGCCATGTTCGAAACGAGTGGCAGCTGCATCCGCCGGAGGCAGACGACGATGAGCACGGTGAGTGAGAGGATGCACCAGGCGACGGCCTGCACTGTCCGCGGATCCCATGTCGTGGCGAGGAGCGGTTGCCCGGTCGTGCGTGCGGTGACTTTCAGGATGCCGAATCCGACCGGTTGCGAACGCGTGGAGTCCGCCTCGCGAGCAGCGCGGTCGAAGCTGGACATCCAGACTCGCGAGAGGGGGCCGAACAATCGCACCTGAGGCGCATGCCGCCCCTGTCGCCGAATCTCGGCATAGGGGATGTCGATGGCTGCGCAGCTGCGTTCGAGGGAGGGGTCGATCGTCCACTCCAGCGGGACGGCATCGGAAAGCCAGCGGGGGATCGGGATCTTTTCGTTCTGCCAGATGCGGCCACTGGCTGTCTGGGACCGGTAGCGGATCGTCAGACTTTCCCGTACCGGACCGCTCAGTGGAATCGTGACCTGCTCTCCCCGCCGCTCGACCCGGCAGACGCTGCCGTCGGCGAGAACGTCGAGAATGGGGCAGGTGGCATCCAGCCGAAACATGACCGGGCCGGGAACCGGTCGCCGGAGCAGGAATTGCGCTTCGTGGGCATGCATTCCCGAGCCGGCGACGGCGAGATGAGTGGTCAGATTCAGGGAGCGGACTGCGGAGTGTTCGTCGGCAATCGACGCTGTCGCGAGGCTGGTGCCTGCCTCTGAGGAACTGAGCGGATCGATCGGCTCGAACTGCATGACCTCCGGACCGCCATTGGCATGGATTCGGATG
>CAZUXX010000287.1:0-5449 GCA_964624215.1 uncultured Planctomycetaceae bacterium | reverse complement strand
CTGGCGATCCACTTCGATGAAGCCGCGATCCGTTACCCTGGCCTGCGTGTTCTCCAGTCCGATGCCGTGACCGTGGGGGATGCGGCCCACCGAAACGAGCACACGATCGAACGTCTGAGGAGACTCGACCCCCTCCCCTTCCAGTTCGGCAATGATCCCTTCGTCACTGGCCCGCAGGGAGTTGACCTTTGCGTTCACGTGGATCGCCGCGAATTGCTGGTCCAGCCGCTTCTTCAGCGGCGTCACCAGATCACGGTCTGCTCCCGCCAGAATGTGCGGCAGCATCTCGACCACCGTCACTTCAGACCCGAGCGCCCCGTAGACCGTCCCCATCTCGAGTCCGATATAGCCCCCGCCGATGACAAGCAGCCGCTTCGGGATGTCGGGAAGGTTGAGCGCACCGGTCGAGTCCATCACGCGATCATCACCGATGTCGAAGATCTTTGGCATCGCGGGACGCGAACCGACAGCGACGATGCACTGATCGAACTGAATGCGACTCGTCTGCCCGTCGGGGTGAGTCAGCTTGAGTGAACTGGAACCCTCGAACTCACCCCGTGCCTGAACCAGCGTCACGCCACGGGCATCACAGAGCTGTCGAATCCCCCCCGTCAACTTGCCGATGACACCCGACTTGAAGTCTCTCAGTTTGTCCAGGTCGATCTTCGGCGGCTCGAACGTTATCCCCCAGGCGGCAGACTCCTTCGCTTCGTGCAGCAGCTTGGCGACGTGCAGCAGTGCCTTCGACGGAATGCATCCACGATTGAGACAGACGCCGCCCGGCTGCGGATCCTGATCGTTCAGCACAACACGGAGGCCATGATCCGCAGCTTCAAAAGCGGCCGGGTAGCCACCAGGTCCGCCTCCAAGAACAACAAGCTGTGCGTGACTGGGAACTTGATTTGACATGGGTCTCAACCGGTGAAGCCTCTTGGGTGCAAACCCGCAGCTTATCGCCGGGAGGGGCGCAATCAAACCGGCGAACGTTGATGCAAAAGACGGAGCGGAGTCACTCCATCGGGGGGAGTGGATCGAAATCGGTCGGGTTCACCCAGCCCGCACGCACTTTCTCGCCCTTCATGAAGCGTTCGTAGAATCCCTGCGTTCCCGGATCGGCGTAACGAAAGGCTTCGTATTCCTGACCACGGCCCTGAGTGCGGAGGTCCCCCTGCGTCTTCAGCTCGGCCAGCATCTGCACATGCAGGGTGTTTTTGACGGCCGAGTACGCCGGATCTTCCGCAAGATTCTCCAGGCACTCCGGATCATTTCGGACATCGTACAGCTCCTCCTCAGGTCGCTTGCCAAAGCACAGCTCCCAGTGCGGGCTGGTCCCCTCAGCCGACCTGCTCCTGAGCACCTCCGTCTTCGTTGGACTCCCATCGGTGTTGAGATACCCCGTCTCGGGATTTCCCGCCGGCCAGCGGTCCGGCTCGTAATTGCGCAGGTACAGCATGCCGTCCTTGACGATTCCCCGCACCGGATAGCCCCAGTCGTGCGGTCGACCGACGTCGTGCCGCTCTTTCCCCAACAGCACGTGATCCCGCAGCGGATTGACCCTCCCCGACACCTCACTCTGGAACAGAGGCACCAGACTCTGTCCGGGATGATCTTCAAAACCGGACGATCTCCCATCGACGCCGGCAACACTCAGAAATGTCGGAGCAAAGTCGATGAAGCTGACATAGTCATCGATTCTCCGGCCAGGCTTGTTGATCCCCCGCCGCCACATGATCGCCAGCGGCAGATGATTCGACATCTCGTAGACTTGTCCCTTGACCCGTGGAAACGGCATCCCGTTGTCCGCAGTCACGACGACGAGCGTGTTGTCCAGTTGCTCGCGGCGCTCAAGCTCGTCAAGCATCTTCACGACATGTGAGTCGAACCACTCGATTTCGTAGGCATAGTCGAGCATGTCGTGTCGGACGACTTCGTTGTCGGGCAAAAAGCCCGGAACCTTGTCCACATCACTAAGCCGCTTCTCCCCTTTCCGCACGCCGGAACGGTATTCGTACCCCCGATGAGGCTCGTATCCGCCGAACCAGAAGCACCACGGCTGCCCCTCCGGAGCAGCTTCGAGAAAGTCGCTGAAGTTGGCGGCGTAATCATTGCCGGAAATTCCCCGCGCCGGCGGGGTGAGCTTCCGCCCGTCAAACGACTTCCCAACGAGGTTGCGCGTCTGGCCAGTGGCATCTTTCGCCACGCCGGGGCCCCACCCTTTTCCGGTCTTGCCAACGAAATACCCGCTCTTTTCCAGCACCTCCGGATAACTCGGAAACTCGACCGGGAATTCGCACCAGTGGTTACAGGCAGGGCCCAGTTGCCAAGAATTGCGGCCGGTCACAATGCACGCTCGCGACGGGGCACACTTGGCATTGGGCGTATACGCGTTATGAAACAGGAGCCCTTCGCGGGCCACCCGGTCGAATCCGGGGGTTTTGACCCACTCGCAGCCATAGGCTCCCATGTGCGGATAGGAGGCATCGTCGGCAATGCAGAACAGAATGTTCGGACGCTCCGACTGTGCCCTGACCGTTCGGCTGCCCAGCACCGCGACAACCAGAATCACCACGCAGACGGTTCCAACCCGGTGGCTTTGCATACAATGCCTCGGTCAAACGAATCAATCAGCAGTTGAGAGAACGTCTCGACGATACCACAGTCGGCTGGAGCGTCGAAGGGGTACCGATGGCGGAACAATGTCTCCACCATTGACGCACCACAGGCCAGATCGACACAACGCGTTCCGACTTGTCACAGCGCTTCCTTTGAGATGACACCATGAACGAACCCGATCAACTGCCGGTTCTGCCAGTTCGCAATACGGTCTTCTTCCCGTTCACCCTGGCCCCCCTGCAGGTCGGGAGACCGAAATCCATTGCGGCGGCCGAAGCGGCCCTCAACCGCGAAGACAAGCTGCTGGCCATCTTCACGCAGAAGGAGGCATCGCAGGATGATCCTTCACCGGAGGATCTGGTTCGCTTCGGCACCAAGGCGGTCATCAAGCGGATGGCCCGCAACGACGATGGCCTGCAACTGATTATTCAGGGGCTCGAACGCATCGAGTTGACGGAAGTCCTCAAAACGGAGCCCTTTCTCAAGATTCGCGCGAAATCCGCCCCCATCGCAGCCGAAACCGACACCGAGTCCGAAGCGCTGCAGCGCACACTGATTGCTCAGGGGGAACGTCTCCAGGAGTTGGCCGAGCCACCGGTCCGCCTCGACTTCGAACAGATCGTCCCGCAGCTCGAACACCCGATGCAGCTGGTCTACCTGCTGGCATCGTTCGTCAATCTCGATGTGGAAAAGGGCCTCAAGCTGCTGGAGGTAGAGAACCACAGCGAAGCGATGCGGACACTGCACGAGTACCTCTCTCACGAGATTCAGGTGCTTGAGTTACAGACGAAGATCGCCTCGGCAGCGAGAACGGAGATGAGCCGCGAGCAGCGGGAATATCTCCTCCGGCAGCAGATGCGGGCGATCCGGGAAGAGCTCGGTGACAGTGCCGGCGAATCGGCAGAGCTCGAAGAACTGCGGCAGCGGCTGGAAGAACTGGAACTTCCCGATGTGGTCCGCAAGGAGGCCGAGCGGCAGCTCAACCGGCTCGAGTCGCTTCCCCCGTCCGCACCCGATCACCAGGTGACTCGTACCTACCTGGAACTGATTCTCGAATTGCCTTGGAACACCTCGACCGAAGATCAGCTGGACCTCACGAAGGCTCGTGAAGTTCTGGATGAGGACCATTTCGGATTGAACGAAATCAAGGACCGCATCCTCGAGCATCTGGCGGTCATGAAGCTCAATCCGCAGGCACACGCACCGATCCTCTGCTTCGTCGGCCCTCCCGGAGTGGGAAAGACCTCTCTGGGTCAGTCCATCGCCCGGGCACTGGGCCGCAAGTTCGAGCGGTTCAGCCTCGGTGGACTTCACGATGAAAGCGAACTGCGCGGGCACCGCCGCACGTATATCGGAGCGATGCCGGGACGCGTTATTCAGGCCATGCGGCGGGCCGGCGTGAACAACCCGCTGCTGATGCTCGACGAGATCGACAAGATCGGACAAAGCCATCGGGGCGATCCGGCGGCGGCGCTGCTCGAGATTCTCGATCCGGCACAGAACGACACCTTCCGCGACAACTACCTCGACCTGCCGTTCGACCTGTCACGGGTGTTCTTCATCGTCACGGCAAACACGCTCGACACGATTCCGCGGCCGCTTCTGGACCGCATGGAGATCATCCGCCTGTCCGGCTACACGGATGAAGAGAAGCGGGAGATCGCGAAGCGGTACCTGTTCCCGCGTCAGCGGAAAGACGCAGGGCTCTCGGAGAATCAGCTCATTATCCCCGATGCGGTACTGGAGACCGTCATCAACCGCTACACCCGCGAATCGGGCGTTCGGGAGCTGGAGCGACAACTGGGACGGCTCTGCCGCAAGATTGCCCTGCGTGTCGCCTCCGGCGAGACCGAATCGGTCGTCCTCACGCACGCGATGCTGCCCGACCTGTTGGGAGCTGAGAAATTCTTCCAGGAACAGGCCCGGACAACCCTGGCTCCCGGAGTGGCCATGGGACTGGCGTGGACACCCGTCGGCGGCGACATCCTCTACATCGAGGCCCTGCGACTTCCGGGCGGCGAGGGACTCAAGCTGACCGGGCAACTGGGCTCCGTCATGCAGGAGTCGGCTCAGGCGGCGATGAGCTACGTGCTCTCCCACCTGAAGGACCTGTGTCTGGAAGAAACCAAGGGAACCATCCACATGCACATCCCGGCCGGAGCCGTCCCCAAGGATGGACCATCTGCCGGAATCACCCTGGCAACGGCCATTGCGTCGCTCCTCACCGATCATCCGGTGCGGGCGGATACAGCCATGACCGGGGACATCACACTCTCGGGACGGGTGCTCCCGGTAGGAGGTATCAAGGAGAAAGTCCTTGCAGCACGACGGGCAGGGATCAAACGGGTGATCCTTCCAAAGCAGAACGAGAAGGATCTGGCCGAACTGACCGACGAGGTGCGTGGCGAGATGGAGTTCCACCTTGCCGAAACCATCGACGATGCTCTGGTCGTGGCGATCCCCGGACTCGAGGATTGCTTCAAGAATCGGGGCAAGGTGAACAAGGCCCCGGAGGAGTCGACCAGTCAGACCCGGACGACTCCGACCCAGTCCGGGCAGGTCGCCTCAGGCGAGTGACAGACAGAACGCTCCGGGCTGCCGGCACCCGGAGCGTTTCGTTGACTCGGATCGCTCCTACCGCTGGAACTTGCTGTGGGAGGCGAGGGCGTCATCCGGTGCCAGGACGTAGATTTCGACCCGCCGGTTCTGCTGGCGGGACTTGTCATCCGTATTGGCAACTGCAGGCTGATACTTGTTGTATCCGGCAATTCCCATGCGGTCTTCTCGGAGCCCGGCTTTCGCCAGTTGCTTGACGACCGCCGTCGCCCGGTGAGCC
>CAZUXX010000286.1:4978-5467 GCA_964624215.1 uncultured Planctomycetaceae bacterium | reverse complement strand
CACTGGAAGATTCTCACCGGACTCTTCCTGTCTCTCGCAGCGGTCGTAGGAAGCATCGCCTTGTTCGTCCCGGGTGACTTCTTGCCCCGTTGCGCGGCCGACAGGCTCCTCCTGTGGACAGGAACCTGCTTTCTGCTCGCAGCTGCCCTCACGTCTGCGTTCTGGCCCAGAATGGCGTTTGCGACTCAACGCCTGTTGACCCGCTCGATTGGAATTCTGCTCGTTCTGAATATTGGCGGCGAACTCGTCTGGAATTTCGGGCAATCGCGGATGTTGCTGTCACCGCGCAACTACAGCCTCTGGGCCATCCTGCACATTTTCTTCTGCGCCTTCCTGTTCGCGCGTGTGATCGATGTCTGGCAGTCCTATTCGCGTTGGCCAGTCAGGGGAGTCGCAATCATTGTTCTCATCCTGTTTGCGGGAACTGCGGGGCCCTCTCAGATTGTGCAACCGGCGACCGATGAAACAGGCAAGTCGGCTCCCGCAGGT
>CAZUXX010000286.1:0-4968 GCA_964624215.1 uncultured Planctomycetaceae bacterium | reverse complement strand
CCGGGATGAATGGCTTGATCACCTGCTGAATCGACTGAACCAGATGCCTCCCGACCGGCCGGTGATCCTTGTCGCCGCCAGCGGAGGAGGTTCACGTGCCTCGCTCTTCACCTCGCTGGTGCTGGAAGAACTGAGTCGGCACGAGATTCCGTACGATTCGCTGCGACCTTCGGGCAGCGACTTCGACGTCGAGCCCCCACCTTATCGTCCGGCCGATCAGATTCTCCTGATCAGCAGTGTATCGGGCGGTTCCCTCGCATCGGCCTGTTATTTGAGTACACCGTACAGGACGCACGAAGCAACGGTCACAGAGTCCTGGAGAAGCCGGTGGCTGCCCAAACTTCCCGAGGGGCACGTGCTCCCCCTTCGGAACTCTGTTCGGACCGAGCTTTTGGGGCATACATTAAGCTCTCTGGAGCGCATGCGTTGTAGAGATGCACGCCACTACCAGAGGGAAGTCGCGACGGTCGAGGACGACATCGTTGTCAAGGATTTCCTCATTGAGGCGCAGACACAACTGAAGGAGGAAGGAGAGGCAAGCTGGATCTTCGAGTGCCCGTTGGCGGACCACATGTGTACGGACTTCATGGCACCGCTGCTGCGGGGAACTCTGCACCCGGGACTTGATCGCGGGGAGCATGTCCGCGCATTTTGGGAAAGCGAGCTGTGTCTTGATACGACCAATGTGGACTGGAACACTGTTCATTCTGCCAATTCACCTGCGCCGCCTCCGGTCCTGCTATGTAATGCCACGGACGTCAAGACCGGACGTCGGATGATCATCGGGTTTCCCCCGCTTCCGGAGGATTTCTTTACTCCCCACAAGTTGCTGGCTCATGAGCAAACACGGCTGAACCAGGTGCGGTCGTGGCGCGATGCAACGCGAACATGCAAGACAGCTGGGTCAGTCAGGAAGATTACTCTTGCCGATGCGGTGAGAATCTCGGCCAACTTCCCGTGGGGATTTCCTATTGCACGCGTCAGTGGCACTGATCTGCGTCTGATCGATGGCGGTGTCTGTGACAACACGGGGCTCGACTCCATCAGTTACGTTCTTGAGGCATTATCGCACTGGTCCAAACTGGATCGCATTGAAAATGGCAAACTGTCGAAACAAGATGAGAGCCGGTCCCGGAAGGCTAAGACAATAATCGATCGCCTGAAAGAACGCGGCGTGATTCTGCTAGAGATTGATTCGGGGGCGAAGCCGCAGGAACCTTCATTTATCGCGCAACAGCTGTCAGGGCTGCTCGAACCAGTGCGAGCAATGCAGAATGCCAACTTTGCAAACGCACTGGCGTCGGTGGAAACTCACAGCAATGCGATCGAGTCCAGTCTTCCCAGCGAAGAGTCTCGAATGCTGACAGAGAAGCTTTCTCATCTGGTGGCACGCTTCAATGAAGAAACCAAACTTCAATCCAACCAGAGGGTCTTGAGATTGAGCGCTGGTGAGCTACGAAATGTCAGGCGGCTGACCATCACATGCAACCACCAGGATAACGTCATCACAACGTGGGCGCTGGGCCCAAGCGACAAGGGTGAAGTGCTCGCGCGATTTCTGGCGGGAAGCACGAAACTGCGATACGACCTGAAGGAATCCCTGCACGCCTGTCGGATTGAACGAATAGTCCTTGACACGTTGTCAAACCAGGTTGACGAATTGGCGAAATCCTTCTCGAACTTGAAGCCGGAGCAGCTCAAGAACGATTTGACGCAGGCGGTCGATCGCCGAAATCGCTTCGTGGAGATGTCAGTTCAGGTCGAAGATCTGGAGATGGCGCGCACGGCAGAGCAGAAGGCGGCTTTCGAAGGAGTCGCACTGCAGGTCTCTGGATCTGATTCGACGGCAGATTCCCAGATGGATCAGATCCAGGAACCATTGCATACGGTTCTCAAGACGAGGGCCATTACGTTGCAGAAAGAGCGGATGAGTCTTTTCAATTCGGCCTTGGACGCGGTCCCTGCGGTGGACAAGAAGACTAAAGTGATCCAGTTGAAGAAGGGGGAACCTTCTCCGAAAATCACCCCGGAGACTCCCGGGGAGAATCGATGAGTAGAAGCGATACCGGGTTCTGCGTCAAAGGACTCGAGGGAGTGCTGCCTCCCCATGGCTGTCAGATTGCCGTGCACCGAACGTCGGGTTCACTCTTCCCCGGGCGGGACGCAACTTTTCCTCAAAGGGACGCGACGCTGAGCCTCCCTCGACGCGTCTGCCGCACCTGCCTTCGCAGCTTCCGTGAACAACAGCTGGCTTCTCGCCGCTGCAACACTCGGCACGTTTCTTGTGTTCGCCGCCGGCCGGGTCGTCACCCGCCGAACGCCGCAGTGGCATGTCCGACGATCCCATTCCCGGAATGGTGGCGTTTCTCGTCGTTTGTGGCGTTGTGTTCTCCGGATACGCACTGTGGATCGATTCCAGACTGCGGAGAACGACTCACTACGAAGTTGATTCCGGACGGGCCGACTGCCGAGGCGTTTGCGAGCGGCGATACGGTGCGCGCAGTCGAGTTCATTGTCGCGCATCCGGGGGTTGAGCACGAGGTGATGATCGGTCCCATGCACCACATACCGACCTACTGGGGAGACAGTTACGAAATCAAGCTCGACGCTGCGCTGACCGGGGGAGACGGCACAACGCTGTCTGCGCAAGAACTGACCTTTGCTCCCCGGCACGGCGATCCGAAATGGCGTGCAGCTTACGGACGATTCACGCCCATCGCGGAGGGCCCCCACAGATTCACCCTGCAGCTTCGGACGCCGGAGATCCCCGCTGTGCATGAACGCATTGCCGACCCTTTCAAGTCAGACGGGCAGCGGATGCCGGGATATTGATCCTCCGTCATCCGGATGCCGCCGTCAGCGAATCGCGGCCCCTGGCAGGGTCATCGTGTAGCGGGGGGATCGTGCGGGGGGCAGGGCCGCCGACGAGCGAGGCGCTGCAACGTGCGGGGAACTGAGGCGATCGTCGCCCCTGGCCCGGCTCAGTCGTCTTCGAGAACGATTCGCAGGTAGCCGTGGTAGCGGGTGCGGGCGATGAGTCCCTGCCGGACTGCCGATTTCACCGCGCAATCGACTTCGTGAGTGTGGGTGCAATCGGGGAAGCGGCAGTAAGCGACGAAGGGACGGAACTCGATGAAGTAGCCTTCGGTCTCCTCCGGAGTCACAGCCCACAGTTCCAGTTGCCGAATTCCGGGCGTGTCGACGATCCAGGTATCGTCGGAGAGAGGAAGCAGTTCAGCGACGCGGGTGGTGTGCCGCCCTTTGCCGGTATCCTCGCTGACAGTGGCAATCTCGAGATTCAGCCCCGGGGCGATGGCATTGATGAGTGACGACTTGCCGACACCACTTTGCCCGGCGACGACGGTCTCGCGACCGTCAAGAAGCCGGCGGAGTTCAGTAAGCCCTTCGCCCGTGCGGGTGCTCACAGCGACAGTGCGGTAACCGAGCCGGCTGTAGACCCCGATCAGCGGTTGCAGGTCGACGAGCGATACGAGGTCGACCTTGCTCAGGCAGACAATGCCGCGCACGTTGCCCCGCTCGGCACTCACGAGGAAGCGATCGATCAGCGCAGGTTTGAGTTGCGGCTGATCGACCGAAGCAACGATCAGGGCCTGGTCGACGTTGGCGACAATGACATGCTCCCGGCGGTCACTGGTTCGGGAGAGAACACTTCGTCGCGGCTCGACCCGTTCAACCACACCGTGTTTCTCGTCAAGCTGCCTCACGAGCACGACGTCACCGGCGACGACGGCGTTGCGGGCATCTCGGGCCATTGTCCGAACCAGCCGCCGGACGGTGCAGTCGAGGCGGCCGGCCGCGGTCTGCACAAGACAGTGATTGGCACCGATCGCCCGCAAGACGCGGCCGGTGAGACAGGTCTCGGGATCGACGGCGATTCGGGCGTCGTCGGCTTCGTCAACGATGACGGTGCGGTGCCTGGTCACCGCCCCCTTGCCCGAGATTCGCTCTTCACGTTTGAGATCAGCGGCCTGATCGAGATTGTCGAGTGCCTGGTGGGTGAAGTTCTGGGCGCGAGTGCGTGCAGAGCGGTTCTTTCGGAACGCCACCCGGACCTTTTTCTTCGTTTGCCTGCGCTTCTTGGCCACGAGAGCGAATCACTCGTCACTGAGGTACCGGTGCGCCTCGTTCTCCTCCTCGCTGAAGGGGCGATCCGAGTCGGAGACCGGTCGAGCCGACCGGGCGCGAGGGCCGGCGGGTCTCCGCCGCATCAGGCCGGCCTTCTCGAGCAGACCGATTGCGAACGGATCTTCTTCTTCAACAGGCGGAGGCGCGTCGGCTGCGGGCGTGTATTCGATGCGGTAGCTGTGCCGCGCAATCATCAGTTCGTCGCCCGGCTGAAGAAAGCGGGTGTCGCACCGCTCGCCATTGACCTTGATGCCATTGCGACTGTTGAGGTCACGGACCTGCCAGTAGCCGTTGAGCAGTTCCAGCTCGCAGTGCTGCGACGACACATTCGGGAAGCCGAGCACGATGTCGCACTGGGTCCGTCGGCCGATCAGGATTCTCGGCTTGAGCAGGGGCAAGGGGTCGCCGCCGCCCACCGGTACGAGTTCACCAAGCGCAGTCGACGACATAGGGATGGAGCGTGCGAAGGCCCTGGCTCGGAAGTGTGGCTACCTGCGAACTTACCCGTGATTTCCGGGCAAGTCAATTGGCGGGTTTTTCAGGATTCCCCGGGAATGACGTGCACTCCCCCTCAGACGTGGCTTTCTCAGAGGATGCAAGTCGACCGGCGAGTGTGCGCCGCAGAAACTGTTCCACGTCGTCGAGGTCCGCTGCACGTGGCAACGTCCCTCCAACGGGAGGGACGTCGTTGTCGTGGCAGAAGAGAATGGCGGGCGTTGCATAGCGGACTGCCAGCTCGATCTCGCTGAGTGTTCCCGGACCACCGGGCAGGATCACCAGCGCATCGGCCTGGATCAAATTCGTCAACAGGGCGGCGATGGT
>CAZUXX010000285.1:0-5471 GCA_964624215.1 uncultured Planctomycetaceae bacterium | reverse complement strand
TCATCACCGGAACGGTTGAACCCGCGACCAGGCGCACCGAACACCCCGGGACGTGCACCCGGCCAGCGGCGACTTGCCGACGGCCGCTCGGGACGGTCGCTCTCCCTGGTCGACTCCGCCCGGGCATCGCGCTCGGGACGACGCGAATCGCTCTGCGGCCGTCCCTCACGACGACCATCGTCACTGCGTCGCAGTCCCTGGTCGCGGCCCCGTGCAGCGTCTCCCCGGTTCGCATCCCGGCGATGATCCTCCTGTCGATCACGCCCACGACTCTCGGCCGGCTGCCGATTCGACTCGGTCTTCTTGTCAGATCGCTGTGACCACCCGATCCGTGCATGCCTCTGTTCACCGCGGGCAGCATGGTCGCGATTCCCCCAGCCGCGAAACGCGTGCATCCGCGGCCCGTCCGACTTGTGCATCTCACGATGCTTCGATGAGCTGCCCAGAGCAAACCGCAAGGCACTTCGACCACGTGATGAATCGGTATCCCGTCGTGACGCAGATGACTTGCCAAAATGTCCCCAATGCCGGCTCGAATGACTCAACCGGATCCGGCCTGAATCACGCGAACGGGACCGGCTTGAATAACTCGACCGGAACACCCTCCGCCGGTTCCCGTCATCCCGATCAAACCGGGTGCCGCGCAATCCCGGCCCGCTCCGGTTCCGCTCCAGCCGGGCCTGAAGCTCCTGCCAACCCCGTCTCCATTCACGCCGCGAGATCGACCCGTCGTTGTTCTTGTCGAATCTCGAAAAGAGCAGCCCACGACCTCGAGGTCCGTCAGGGCCACGATCCCGAGGAGCAGCGTCCGTGACACCACCCCACACACAAAAACAGCACAGTGCAGCGAACAGTGAGCGCATGGCAATCCCTTTCAAAAGCCAGTGAGTCCATTGCATCCGTCGGGCTTCAGCCACGGCCCGAAAAGCGTCTAAGGGTCGAACGCGATCCGGCACTCCGCGTCTACACCCTTTTCCCGCGGCGCCCCGCTCCGCCGTTTCGCATCGCCACCTCGACACTCTGCTCTCCCCATCCTCTCAAGCTTCTCAACTCACCTCGCGTCGCTGGGATTCCTCTCCACGTCGAACTACAGTCCACGTGGTGCATCAACGGACATTGACCTGTCTCTACCGACGACCGCACTCCAATACACCATCCGGACAGACATCATGAATCGACTTCGACCGCAACGTGTCCTGACCTCGCTCATTGTGCCCGTCCTCCTCCTGGCGGTCGTCCCGGCAACCCTCGCCGATGTGCGGCTTCCGTCCGTCTTCGGCTCGCACATGGTCCTGCAAAGGGGGACAGCCGTCCCGGTCTGGGGCTGGGCCGATCCGGGCGAGAAAGTCACCGTCAGCTTTCGTGATCAGACGAAGACCACCACCGCCGACGACGCCGGCAACTGGATGGTCAAGCTCGACTCCCTCAGTGTCGGAGAGCCCGGCTCACTCACCGTCTCTGCCGGCAACACCATCGAGTTGACCGATGTCCTCGTCGGCGAAGTCTGGGTCTGCAGCGGACAGTCCAACATGCAGTGGTCAGTCGCTGCCTCCCGCGATCCCGATCTCGAGACGGCTGCCGCCAATCGCCCGCAACTGCGACTGTTCAAAGTCCCGATGGTCACCGCTGCCGAACCCCAAAAGGATGCTCAGGCACAGTGGACCCTCTGCAACTCCGAAACGCTGCCCGGCTTCACCGCCGTCGGATACTCCTTCGGAGCAACCCTCAACGACATCATTGACGTCCCGATTGGACTCATCCAGACCGCATGGGGGGGAACCCGCGCCGAAGCCTGGACCTCCCCCGAAGCAATGGCCAGCACCCGCGAACTCAAGCCGATCCTCGATGCCTGGGACGAGCGGGCCGCCGCGTATAACCCCGACCGGGCACAACAGCAGTACAAAGCAGCACTCAAAAAGTGGGAAGAGCAGGCGGCCGCAGCCCGCGAAGCCGGTAAGCAGCCTCCGCGTCGGCCGGCGCTGCAGGAAAACCCGCGCACCGATCGCCATCATCCCGGCACGCTCTACAACGCCATGGTCGCTCCTCTGGTCCCGTTCGCCGTTCGCGGCGCGATCTGGTACCAGGGCGAATCGAACGCCAGCCGCGCGTATCAGTACCGCACCCTGATGCCCACCATGATCCAGAGCTGGCGCGATGCCTGGGGCCAGGGGGACTTCCCCTTCTACATGGTGCAGCTCGCCAACTTCAAAGCCATCACCGAGCACCCCAGAGACAGTGACTGGGCCGAACTCCGGGAAGCGCAGTGGCTCACCGAAGATGCTCTCCCCAACGTCGGCGTCGCCTGTATCACCGACCTCGGGGCCGCCAAAGACATCCACCCCCGCGACAAGCTCAACGTCGGCCGGCGACTCGCCCGATTGGCACTCGTCGACCAGTACGGCTTCGAAGGAAAGATCATTCCCCGCGGGCCGACCTATCGCTCCCTCGACCTGCAGGGCAGCAAGGCCATCGTCCACTTCGACAATTATGGGTCCCCGCTGGCAAGCTGGTATCAGGAACCCCTGACGGGATTCGCCATCGCCGGGGCCGATCGCAAGTGGCACTGGGCCAGCGCAAAGATCACCGGCCCCGACACCGTCGAGTTGTCACACCCCGACGTCCCCGAGCCGGTCGCCGTGAGATACAACTGGGCCGATAACCCGCAGGGAAACCTGTATAACAACCATTTGCTCCCGGCCTACCCGTTCCGCACCGACGACTGGGAAGGCATCACTGCCTCGAACGTCCGCCCTTAGCAAC
Organism: uncultured Planctomycetaceae bacterium; assembly: GCA_964624215.1. Classification (GTDB taxonomy): domain Bacteria; phylum Planctomycetota; class Planctomycetia; order Planctomycetales; family Planctomycetaceae; genus CAZUXX01. Next base: position 2,711 of record CAZUXX010000285.1, on the reverse strand, counting down.
AAGCAGCCATCGTCCTGACGCTGCCTGAGCGGGAAACCCCGTTCATCAGGCGATCTGCCCGCATCGGGCGCACCACGTCGCTTGAATCTCACTGTGACAGGACTAAAGAATAGCGGCGCCCCCGTAAGCCGTTGTACGACTTCACGCTTCTACTCACAGCGATCCCATTCATTGTCGACCATGCCTGTGATCTCCCGCAAATACGCTGCTCTGTTCGCTCTGGCCGCAATCGGGCTGACCTTCAGTTGGCTCCACGCGGCCGATCCGCCACTGGGACTCCCGCCCGTCCGTCATCCTGACGATAACCCGCCGAACGAGGCCAAAATTGCACTCGGCAAGCAGTTGTATTTCGACAAGCGGCTCTCCCGCGACATGACGATCTCCTGCGCCACCTGCCACGACCCGGCCAAGGGTTGGAGCAACGGCACCCCCGTTTCTCTGGGGGTCGGAGGCGGCAAGGGCGGTCGCAACTCCCCCACCGTCCTGAATACGGCCTACGGCTACTTCCAGTTCTGGGATGGCCGCGCCGGCAGCCTCGAAGAACAGGCGCTCGGCCCGATCGCCAACCCGGTCGAAATGGCCATGACGCTCGAAGAAGTCGTCGACCGCCTCAACAAGATCAAAGGCTATCGCACCCAGTTTCAAAGTGTGTTCGGCACCGACGTCACCGAAGAGGGAATCGCCAAAGCCATCGCCGCCTACGAGCGAACGGTCCTCACGGGCGACGCCCCCTACGACCGCTTCGTCAACGGCGACAAAGACGCTCTCTCCGAAGCCGCTCAGCGTGGCCGCGAACTCTTCTTCGGCAAAGCCCACTGCAGCGCCTGTCATTCCGGTCCGAATTTCACCGACAATGCCTTCCATAACATCGGAGTCGGTTACGATGTGGAGACCGGCACCATGGCCGACCTCGGCCGTGAGGAAGTCAGCGGTCTGACCGGAGACCGCGGTGCCTTCAAGACTCCCACTCTCCGGGAGATCGCACGCACCGCCCCCTACATACACGATGGCAGCATGGAGACCCTCAAGGAAGTCGTCGAGCATTACAACAAGGGAGGCATCCCCAACCCCTGGCTGGACGAAGAAATTTTCCCACTCAATCTCTCCGAGCAGGAACAGGCCGACCTCATCACCTTCATGGTCGAGGGACTCGCCGGCAATTCCTACCCGGATCACAAGGCTCCCGAGCTCCCGGAATGAGGCGACGGAGCTGCTCACACGCCGCCGTTCAATAACGTCCGGCGAAAGTCGACAGAGGTTCCACAGCCTCCACAGCACGTCCTTTCAACCTTCAGGAGTCCTCTATGCGAACGATCTTCACGTGTGCGCTGCTGGCGACCTTCGTCGCCCCAGCCGCGCTCCGGGCCGACGACGACGCCCAACGGCCACGCGGACCGCGCCCGTTTGTCTGGAACCTCGACAACCCCTGTGGCATCGCCATCCATCCCGAAACCGGTCACTTCTTCATCGCCGAGCACCGCGGCGTCGTCCGGATCTACCAGCGGGATACCGACGAGAACACCCCGCCGCGGCAGCGACGCGGACGGGCCATGGAAATTACCGGATACCCCTCCGACGTGTACGGCAAGGGCCCGATGTACGACATCGGCCCTCTCGGACTGGCCTTCCTCGATAACGATCACCTCGTCGTCGGCGACGGGAGCCGTCCCGACGGGCAGGAACTCGTGCGCATCTACAAGATCAGCGCGACCCCGCCCGAACAGCCGACCAACGAGGCCGACGCCGCCTACACCCTCGGCCCCATCCCTCCCAGCGACATGACCAACCAGGGAGAAGGCAACTTCTACGGCGTGTGCGTGACCGACAAGGCCATCTTCTGCACCTGCAACGGCGATGACACCAAGGGCTGGGTCGCCCGCGCCCTGATCGAGAACGGCAAGCCCGGCAAGCTCGAACTGTTCATCGCCACCAAGCCCCAGGTGAATGTCGATGCTCCGGTGCCGATTACCCAGAACTCCGAAGGAGAACTGGTCATCGGACAAATGGGAGAAATCAACCTCCCGCAGGACAGCCTGCTCACCTTCTACGATCCCGAAACCGGCAAGCTCAAGCGGAGCTACAAGACGACGCTGCACGACATCGTCGGCATCGCTTACAGCCCCGACAGTGGCAAGCTGTACGCCCTCGATTACGCGTGGCTCAACACCTCCGAGGGAGCCCTCTACGAACTGACGATCGAAGGGGATGAGTGCAAGGCCCGCAAGATCATGGCACTCGACAAGCCGACCGCGATCGCCTTCGACAAGAACGGACACGCCTACATCACCTGCATCGGCACGGCTGAGGAAGGCTCCGACCGGAAGCCCGGCTTCGTCATCCGCGTTCCCAAGCGCGCCCTCTAAGCCCACATTCAGTCACAAATCAGCAATCTCCAGACACCCGGAGCGGCATCCGCTCTGGGTGTTTTCGTGCGCTGTCCCGTATGATCTCTGCCTCCCGCCATCCTTCGCACTCCGTGTCGACCAGGTTGCCGACTGATCGCATGTCTCACCCCACCTATCTCACCTCACCGCCCGATACCGACCGTCTCCCCCAGGGGGTGAAGTACATCATCGGGAACGAGGCCGCCGAGCGGTTCAGCTTCTACGGCATGAAGGCCATCCTGGCGATCTTCATGACCAAGTATCTCCTCGATGCCTCCGGCGATCCGGCCCCCATGACCGAGGAGGAGGCCAAGCAGTGGGTCCACT
>CAZUXX010000284.1:0-5473 GCA_964624215.1 uncultured Planctomycetaceae bacterium | reverse complement strand
AACTGGAGCACGCCTCCAGAGCGGACAGGTCGTTCGCAACACCGACCAATGGCACACCGCATGGCCGGGTGGCTGACCACCAGGCGATGTCGGCACAGGATCTTCTGACCGGAAAGGAAGCCGACTCTTCGCAAATCCAGCCCGTCGAATGAATCAGGCACTGCATACGGCGAGTCCGGGCCAACCGCACATGGTCGAGGAGCCGGCGCTGCTCGCTCGCGACCTCGACACCCTGCTGGATGCGGTCGGCGTCTCCGCCCTGTTCCTCGATCAGAGCCTGCGGATTGTTCGATGCACCGCGCGAATCGGGGATCTCTTCACGATCCACGCATCCGACCCGGGCCGGTTCCTGTCTGAGATCACCCACCCGCTCCGCTATGACGGGATGATTCCCGACGCCCGGCGCGTGTTGGCGACGGCAATTCCCGTCGAGAAAGAGGTCCAGGACGACCGTGGAGGCTGGTACCGCGTCCGCCTGTCGCCCCATCGCGATCCCGAGGACCACACGGAAGGTGTCATCCTCACCTGTGTCGACGTCACTGCTCACAGGCAGGCTCAGGAGGCGCTGCAGGAATCCAAACACTACGCCGAAAAGATTATCGAGACACTCCCGGAACCACTGGTAGTGCTCCATCCGGATCTGAGCGTCCGTACGGCGAACCAGGCGTTCTACGATCACTTCAAGGTGGATCCGCAGACCACAATCGGCCGGAGGATTTACGACCTCGGGAACGGTCAGTGGAACATCCCGGGACTGCGGAGGCTGCTGGAGGAAGTCCTCCCCGATAACCACGTGTTCAATAATTACCAGGTCGAACACCACTTCGACGATCTCGGCCTTCGCGTCATGCTGCTCAATGCCCGGCGGCTGAATCACCAGCAGCTGATCCTCGTCGGCATCCGCGACATTACCGACCACCATCGCGCCGAGCGGGCCGTCCGCGAAAGCGAAGAAAAGTATCGGGTACTCGTCGAGAGCACCCGGGAATATGCGATGCTCATGCTCGACTGCGACGGTCGCATCACCATGTGGAGCAGCGGTGCCGAGCGTCTCTTCGGCTACTCCGAAGACGAAGCACTCGGCCAGAGCGGCGAACTGATCTTCACGCCCGAAGATCGCGCCGCCGGAGTCCCCCGCCAGGAACTGGAAACTGCTCTGAGATCAGGCAAGGCGGACGACGACCGCTGGCAGATGCGGAAGGATGGATCCCGCTTCTGGGCCTCCGGAGTGACGGAAGCACTCCGCCGCGATGGGAACGTTCACGGTTTCGCCAAAGTGCTCCGCGACAACACGGCCCGCATGGAGGCAGAACGCCAGTTGAGAATCCTCAACGAGCAGCTGGAACACCGGGTCGCCGAACGGACCGATGCGCTCGAACGACAGAACCGGCAACTGCGCCAGCTCGCCAGACAACTCTCCGAGGCCGAACAGCGCGAACGTCAGAAACTCTCATCGGTCCTGCACGACGGCCTGCAACAGATCCTCGTGGCTGCGGCGCTGCAACTTCCCACCTGCCGGGACGGCAAGGCACAGGCAACCATCGAACGCATCCAGGCCCTTCTCGATCGGGCCATCGACGTCTCGCGGACACTCTCGTACGAGCTCAGCCCTCCCGGCCTGCACAGCGCCGATTTCGGGGAAAGCCTCCGCTGGCTCTGTGAGTGGTTCGAACAAAACCATCAGGTCTCGGTCAGACTGCAACTCGACGATGGCTCAACACCTCTGCCCGACGAATTGAAGACGTTCCTGTTCCATGCCATCCGCGAGCTGCTGCTCAACGGAGTCAAGTACAGCGGACGCAAAACGCTCCAGCTGCACTACGACGTCCTGCCGGAAGGCCGTGTGCGGGCGACCATCTCCGATACCGGGACAGGGTTCCTGCCGGCCGAACTCGAATCCGATGTCAAATCCCGCCGCGGCTTCGGATTGCTCAGCATTCGCGAACGGACAATCGCCATGGGAGGCCGCTTTCAGATCGAGTCGGCCCCCGGCTCCGGTGCCCGCTTCCTCCTCGAATTGCCGATCGACCCCGACAATCCGGGCTCCGAATGAGGCAGAATGGCCGGTGAACGTCGGTGCTGCACAGTGGGGGAATCCCCGGTAGGCTTTGGGAACTTCGCTGGCCACGGATTCATCCACCTGACGATGCACGCTTGCCCGCGAGGCTTCTATAATTCACGCCTCATCACCTGCCGGATGAATTCGCGAACCTCAACCACCGCGGCTTTGTCCTGGCATCGACAGGACGTCTCTGAGCCCGTTCGGGCATGTAACACGTTCTGCCGCATTCCCCTCATTTCGAGTTTGATTCAGGAGATTTCGCATGTTTCTCAACCGCATCGGCAACGGACCTGATGGACAGTCCGATCAGTTGCCAGTGGTTTTGATCCGGCGCGCGATTGCGCGGCTGTCGGACCGGGACCTTCAGCGGATGAACTGCGGCGATCTCGTCGATATGGTCCGTATGTCCGGGGTCCTGCCTGCCGATTCCGACCTCTATCGGCGGGTCGAGTGGTTCAGCGAAACGAATCTCCGGAGCTTTGCTGCACGCGTTCGCCGCCTGTGCCGCACGCACTTCTTCCCGCGGTCGAGTACCCGTCCCTATCTCACGGCGTCGAGCATGGTGCACCGTCACCGGGCTCCGGTTGCCTGAGGCGTCCGGCCCCCCCCCCCCCCCGGACAAGTGAGCCAACATTCCTCTCCGGGACGGCCAACTCAGACAACTCAGCCCTCCAGAACGTGGCGCAGCATCACCAGTTGACCCAGGTGATAGGCATTGTGGTCCGCGACCAGCAGGGCCTCACGCAACAGCGTCACGCCGTTGGCAAACGGAATCGGGGCGAGCAGGTCCTCCGTCTCGACGAGGAGTCGTATGGCGGAGTGATCGCGTCGGAACCCGGCGACCGACTTGTCCCAGGCTTCACCAGATGGAGGAGCATCTCCTTCCGGCCAGTATTCGTCCGGCCACCGGGGCGATTGATGGTCCGGGTTGCGGACATATTCGAGAATGTCCCACTGGGCGATCCGCATGTGCTCGATCAGTCGCCACGCCGTAAGCGGCGCTGAGCCAGCCCGGATTCCCCGGAGGTCCGGGGGCCAACCTGCGATGGCCTTGTCGAAGGTGATGTGGGCGTGACCTCCGTCCAGCAGGCGCAGCACTTCAGTCCGGAGAGGATCGGCCATCGTCGCTCACCTCGTCGATCAGGAACACCAGCAGCGACCGGGCCCCATGGGCCCCGATCACCAGAGACTGTTCGATGTCGGCTGTCTTGGACGGCCCGGAAATGAATGTTCCGAAGGAATCCCGGCGAACGTCGATCTGCCTGTATGCCTCGTGCATCGAATGGACGAGCCGCCGCGCCGGGACGACGAGCGCCACATGCTGCGCGATGAAGTACAGCGTGCGCTGCACGAGGTGATTGGTCGATACCCACACCGCGGCATTCTCGGCAACGGCCACTTCTCCGGGGAGAATCGCGAAGTCAACTTCCTCGACATCGTGCGGATCACCGATGGCAGCGACGTCGAAGCTGCTGTGGCCCACACCATCCACGAAGGTGCACACCCGACCCGCATCCCGATAGGGAGCGTGATGCTGCAGCAGTTCCGTCGCCTCGCCTGCCGATGCAACCCGGTGGCAAACTCCGCCGACCCCTTCGAGCGTCGTCGCGAACTGGCCGAACGGGTCCTCGTATCGAATCCAGTGACGATCGAGCGACGGGAGCGGAGACGACTGCGGAAGCGACCGCCGGACTCGCGTCAGGATTTCATCACGTGCGGACATAGGCCCGATTCCTGATTATTGTGCCGATCCGTCGTTCGCCGCAGACACCTGCTCGCGGATCACACGCTCCAGCCCCTGCTGCGCCGAGACAACCGCCTGAAACGTCTGGGACCGTGGCAGATTGGTGGCAGCCACCAAGTCCTCCGGCAGCGTCCCGAGAACGTGCTCCTTCAAAAGCGCGGCCAGCCAGGCGGCACGCGATGCGGTGAAGGCCGCATGCAGCCGGCGAAATTTCGCTTCAAGATAGCCGGCCCCGTGAGACGTCCCCTCACTGATGACCGTCTCACCCACCGCGGCGGCCACCGTCCCTCCCGCGACATCGCCAGTCACGTGCAGCACACTTTGCATCGCCGTATCGGCCACAATCGGCACCAGGGCATCTCCCACCGGCCCGAACCCGGTCACAAACAGCACAACACTCGTCGCCGGGCGGGCGGCTGCAGCCAGCGAGTCGAGCCGCTTGAAGAATTCGTAATGCTGCGGACTCTCCTCCCGAAAGGAGGACAGATTGTCAGAGACCACCACCTTCAAATGGCCTTCGAGATCGAACTCGCGATGCGCTTTCTGAACGATCTCCAGCAGCTCCTGGCGATTCGTTCCCGAGAGAATCGCCTGCAACCTTGGGCGCAGAAGCTCGTTCCCCAGTTCCGACAGCCAGGTCAGTCTCTGAAAGACCTTCTCGATCGCTTCCAGAACGACCGGCCACTCGCGCCGGCGGTACTGCTCGAATGGGTCTTCGCGTTCGCCCCGAAGCACGTCACGTGCCGCACGCACCGGCCAGCTCAGGCCGCGGCCCAGCACGTTGTAAAAGCCATGGACCCGTGCCGACCAGCCTTCCCGCTGGGCTGCCCACCAGCGGCGGATCTCGGCAACCATCAGGTTGTTGGGGATCGGGGGCCAGTTTTCGATTTCGGCAAGCTGATGGGTCGCCAGCAGTTCCGCTGCTGCGCGAAACTGCTCACTCCGTCGCCTGATTTCGCTCAGCCACGACGGGATCCCCCGCTGCGGATGCAGCAGCTCGTTGAGTGAACCCCGCAGGGTACGCAGCTTCACGTCGGCAAACTTCAGCTGCGACAGGTCCGCCAGCAGATCACGTGGTTTCTCGGGATCAATCTCGCGATCAGGATCTTCCGAGCCGGTCGCGTCCTCACCCACCGGCCAGCGGCGTTCGTAGAACGGCAGCTGGTTATTCTCGGCAGCCTTGCGATCACTGGGGGCGACGTACACCAGCTCCGGCGCAATCCCCGTCTCATCGCAGAAGGTCTTCACCCACAGCGGCCAGTACTCCTCATCTTCCGGAAGCTGGACCTGGTTGAAAACGATGATAACTGCCTTGTCTTCCTGTGCGGCCTTGCGGAAAAACTCCTTGACGGCGGCATCGTTGTACTTCTGCTGCGTCAGGACGGCGATCAGAACGTCCGCACAGCGGCGGATATGGTCCGCTCGCTCCCAGTTGATCCGCGCGTCGCTGTCGACATCCGGAGTGTCCAGGACCAGCAGGTTGACGGGTGTTGCAGCGCTCACCCGCCAGTACAGTCGATGCGTCGCATCCTCCACGAGAGCATCGTCGGCGCGGGTCCACGGCCGCAGGTCGAAGCCCGGGAAGATCTCGGATAGGTCGTGGGTATCGACAAACTCGCCGCGAACGAGCAGGGTCGGATGCCGCGTCCCGGATGCCAGTGGGCTCG
>CAZUXX010000283.1:0-5479 GCA_964624215.1 uncultured Planctomycetaceae bacterium | reverse complement strand
AATGTGGCAAAAGTGGAGATTTGAAAGTGTCGTGTGGTCGAACAAGCGACTCTCTCGAATCTCCGCTCGACTCTCCTTCGGCGTTCGCCTTCGGGACGCTGCTCGTCGACCAGAAGTCTTTCGCCGACAGAGTCTGCCAACTCACCGGGCAGTGCTCTCGTGGTGAGGGCAGTTCTCTCGTGGTGAGTGCCTGCTCGTCAGCGCAACCGGGCGGCTCGTTCCATCGCAACACCGAGTGCCGAGGGCGACGGCCCCTCACCGCGCCGCGAGCCCCGCCGGCAGCACGGCCTACTTCAGCGACTGCAGATACGCCAGCAGATCGCGGAACTCGGCCTCGCTCAGTTTCCCTTCCAGGCCCTGCGGCATGATCGAGGTCTCACTCTCCACCAGCAGTTCAATCGAATCGCGGGGAATTCGCGTCTCCGTCAGATCGGCCGCACGCAGCACGATCGCATCCGCCGTCTCGCGCCTGAGGATCCCCGCATGCTGACGTCCATCCTCAGTGATAACGTTGTACGTCTGGTACCCGCGGGCAAAGCTCGCACTCGGTAACAGAATCGCTTCCACCAGATCGCGTGGCTGGCGAATCCGTGCGATCGTCGTCAGGTCCGGGCCGATCTCTGCCCCTTCAGCTCCCACGCGATGGCAACGGCTGCACGCTGCTGTCTCCCCGAAGAAGATGTGCCTCCCGCGCGCGGCATTTCCCCCCTCGGCCAGCGGGAGATAACGCTCCAGCCGCTCGGCCGCCTCCGCGTCCCGCGCTGCAATTCGTGACAGCAGCGGCGCAGCCGCCCCCTGGGCCTCCTTCGCGTACCCCGCGATGAGTGAGCGGACCTCCGACTCGGGCACCTGAGGCAACTCCTCCAGTCCGCCGAGCACCTTCACAACCTGCTGCTGACCATGCGGAGTCTGCGCCTTCCCGTACGCCGGCCAGAATGCCGGCACAAACGACGGACCAAGGTCCGCCGTCAGTTCCGTAATTGTGTCGACAAGCTCCTCTGACAGCGGCGCCGCGGCATAGGCCGACGCCAGCTTCAGACGCAGCAGCAAATCAGAATCGCTCCGCAGAAAACCCGTGATGAACTCCCGGTCACGCGGCCGGATTTCTTCAAGACGTTCTGCCACGATCGTGAGCGCCTCGATCCGCACGGCGTCCGGTTGCTCTTGATCGCGGAACAATTCCGTCACGGCCGCGTCAAACTGGTTCAGCCCCCGCGCTCCGATGATCTGCAGCACCGCCAGCGCGACTTCCGGATGGTCGCCGTCCAGGAGCTCCTCGACGACCGGTGTCCACGCGGCCGGCCATTCCTCAAGATCTCCAAGCGACATCGCTTCGAGCAGCATCAGTTGCCGCGTCACACTCGACGTCGCCTCCGAAAGCTGAACTGCAATGAAGCTTTGCACCGCAACATCCGACGAGCCAGCCGCGAGAAACCGCCGCACAATCTCCGATCGTTCCTCGGTCAGCTCCTCCTGCAGCCACGTCTCGAACAGCGACAGCGCCTCGCGACTCCACGCCTCCCGATGGCTGATCACTTCCAGAGCCGCCTCCTGCAACCGTGCATCTCCCGTGGCGAGCAGGGGCAGAACTGCTTCGCGCGTCAGCCGGCCTTGCGGCATCTGGTCCAGTGCAATCAGTCCGGCCCGCTGCACCGATGGATTCCTTGCCGACAACAGCCCGAACGTCGCGTCCCGGTCGCCGATCCGGGTCAGCGCGACAATCGCGGCATGTTCCAGGAAGCTGTCCCCACCCGGCTGTTCGAGACGCTTCCGGATCGCGTCGACGACATTGAACTCGTTCGCGTCCTCGGGCCGCCCCTCAAACAGACGGGCCGCCACTTCCAGCGCCGCGCGGGCTTCCCCTGCTTCTTCGGATGCAATCGACTTGCACAGAACCGACGGCACGAGATCCCGGCTCTCCTCGTGGGTGGCCACGTGTTGCCACGGCAACGCCAACAGCGCCGTCACCCGATCTGCGGGATTCTCCACCTTCTGGAGCAGGCCGGCCAACAGCGGAGTGCGACGGACGCGTCCGGCTGCATGAAACAGGCCCCGCAGATGCCGCCCCGATCCGCGTTCGAAGACCGTGTGGCACAGTTTGGTCGCTGCATCGTCGCTGTCGATCACGCGTGCGGCCGCTTCAATCGCCTTCTCACGCACCGCGGGCCGATGGTCTCCCAGCAGCGAAGCCAGTGTCGCAAGGTCCGTCGGAACCGTCTCCCAGTCGATCGCGAGTCCCAGCGGGTCGTCGACACCGGCCGCGCTTGTCTTTCGAATCCGGTAGATCGCTCCCACGATCTGCGGCTTTGCCACCTGCGATGTTGGGCAACCGATGCGGAACCAGCCGCCGGTATCGATCACCAGCAGCGAACCATCGGCATCCTGCAGAACGTCGGTCGGATGAAAGTCCGGGTCGTCCGACACAAGAAAATCGCGCGTCTCGACCGCGCGAAACGTCGAACCGGACCGTTCCAGCGTCGTCAGCACCACCTTGTGCGTATTGAACTCCGTCACGAAAACATGAATCGCGCCGGACCCCTCCTCGTCCGATGCGAACCCGGCCCGGTCGACACACAGACCGCTCACTGCCACATGACCATAGTTGGTCACCGGACCCAGAAGTCCTCCGGTCCACGGAAACTCGGCAATCGCATCCTGCTGGTCCTCTCGCGGATACACGCCTCCTTCCACCCAGTGGACGAGAGTATCCCCCCGCGGACGCCCATAGAACAGGTTCACCGTACCGATGACCTCCCCCGTATCGAGGAAATCCACCTCGACCGGGTTGTCCATCCCTCCTCCCGCGAACACGCGAAGGTCGGAGCCATCCGGCCGACACGAAAAGATCCGCGCCGCCTTCCCCTTGCTCAGCAGTTCCCCGCCGGGATTGGGCAACCCCGGCTCCGGGTCGGGACGAATCTCGTGGACGTTGTCGGCACCTCCGACGCGGCCTTCTTCGTCGACGCGAATCTCGTGACCGTGGCGGCCATCGCACCAGTACAGCCGGCCATCGGGAGAAAGAAACGGACCGTGAATATCGGCCGCATTCCCGCTGAAGCCGAACGACTTCACCAGCACTTCCCGTTCATCACACACACCGTCCCCGTCGGTGTCGGTGAGTTTCCACACATACGGAGAACTGCACGTGTACAGGCTTCCACGATACCACACACAGCCCTGCGGAAAGACCAGCTTGTCTGCGAACGTCCACGACTTGTCGAACCGTCCGTCCCCATCGGTGTCTTCCAGAACCCGGATCGAGTCCTGCGGATCGGCAATCAGCTCCGCCGCCCGTCGATTCGTTCCGGCGGACTCGCAGACATACAGCCGACCCCGGTCGTCAAAGCACCCCAGCATCGGATGCACGAGATGCTCGGCACCGGCGACAAGTTCAATCTCGTAGCCCTCGGGCACCCGCGGCAACCCGCCAGACGCAACCGTGGCCGCAACGTGCAACATCAGCGCAATACAGACACCCTTCATGACGCTCCAGGCTCCGGGGGAGGACGGGCAACCGCGGACGATCATAACGCCGGCGATTGCGTGGAATCCAATCCGGCTGATGCTCCGCAGCATCCACGAGTGAATGCGTCGCTCCTGCACTCGAGAGGGGAGGAGCGTGACTCTCCTCCACGCCCCGGCATCGCGGGCCCGGTCAGCAACGGCTCTCCAGCGCACGACCGAACGAAAAAAGCGTTCGTCCCGACGACGCCATTTTGATTCCCTCTGCAATCCCGATAGGATGCCACGCGCAGGCCACAGTCCTTCAAGGAGAACCCCCTTCACGATGCAGTGTCGTCATCGCATTCAGTTTCCACCGGCCGACGCCAAGTCACTCGGCCAGGACGAAGTTTCCTTCTACCTGTTCGAGAAGGACCGCCGCGTCCGCCTGCGATTCCACGACTACGCACAGATCTACCGCCGCCCCGGTCTGTACGAACAGGTCTTCTACGAGCGGCTCAAGTGCATCTCGCCAAAAAAGGTCGGTGCCCTTCTCAAGGAAACCGTCGCTTCCACCGGAGCCAACTTCACCGAACTGCGCGTGCTCGATCTCGGCGCCGGCAATGGCATCATGGGCGAAACGCTCAAGTCGTACGGTGTCGCGCGGCTGGTCGGAGCCGACATCATCGCCGAAGCACGCGAGGCCTGTGAGCGTGACCGCCCGGGCATCTACGACCACTACTACGTCGCTGACTTCACCGACCTCGACGAATCGCTGACCGACGAACTCCGCGACTGGTCGTTCGACTGCCTCACCACGGTCGCCGCGCTCGGATTCGGCGACATCCCGGTGCCGGCCTTCACCTCGGCACTCTCATTCGTGCAGCCGGGCGGCTGGGCCGCCTTCAACATCAAGGCAACGTTCCTCGATCGATCCGACACCAGCGGATTCTCACGGCTGATCCGCGAGCTGATCTTCTCCGAATATCTCGATATCCATCATCTGGAACGCTACCGCCATCGACTCTCAATGGAAGGCTCGCCCCTGTTCTACTACGCCGTCGTCGCCCGGAAACGTGCCGAGATCCCGCAGGAACTCATCAACGACATCATCGCCGCCTAGACCGCTCAACTCCATTTTCGAGAAATCGTCGTGGGCCGCACGGGCTCACGGGACAGCGCAGCCCGCAAGCCCATGCGCGGCCCCTCCGGCTGCAGGTCATCCGCCCTCCTGAACAATCGTGCCCGTAGCGACGACGGGCACGAAGTCGCCTTCTCGACGCGCTTCCCGCGTCGAATTACTGCGGCGGTGTGATCCCGAAATCCTCGATTGTCAGCAGCGAACGCAGAGGCAGCGACGCCGCCTCGAAGTTCTGCCGCCCCCCTTCCATCCGATCGACGATGGCTGCGACGACGACCGGCTCGGCGCCGAACTCCTTCACCCGCTCGGCCGCCTGCAGGGAACTCCCGCCGGTCGTCACCACGTCCTCGACGATGGCGACCCGCATCCCCGGCTGCAGCGGACCTTCAATGTACCGGTTCGTACCGTGCCCCTTGGCTTCCTTGCGCACGAGGCATCCCTTCAGTTCCCTGCCACGTTCCGCAGCAATCGTAAGTACCCCGGCCACGAGTGGATCGGCACCCAGCGACATCCCGCCGACCGCGTCGTACTCGATCCCCTCCAGCAGTTCGAACAGCCCTTCGCTGATCAGCCGCAGCCCGCGCGCATCGAGCGTCACCTGCTTCCCGTCCAGGTAATACGAGGCCTTCTTGCCTGACGCCAGGGTGAAGTCGCCGAACTTCAGTGCCCGCTCACGCACCAGATTCACAAGTTCAGACTTGTCGTACATCGAGATCCTTCGTGAAAAGCCCGCTCAGGAAGAGAACAGCACCGCGCAACAGGTCCGGAGTGTCCCGCAGGAATCAGCAACTGGCCCGGGGCATCACTCGCTCAGTCCGAGGCGAGCGTCCCCAGCACCTCACGAGCCGCCGAGATGGTCGCATCGATATCAGCATCCGTGTGGCAGGCCGAAACAAA
>CAZUXX010000282.1:0-5498 GCA_964624215.1 uncultured Planctomycetaceae bacterium | reverse complement strand
CGTCGACGATCTCACCCATCCGTTTGACAAGCTTGCCTTCGCGGTCCTTCGCCAGCAGCGGATCCCAGTCGCCACCCCAGACAACCTTGATGCAGTTCCACCCGGCTCCACGGAAGATTCCTTCCAGTTCCTGAATGATCTTCCCGTTCCCGCGGACAGGACCATCCAGACGTTGCAGGTTGCAGTTGATGACCCACACGAGGTTGTCGAGGTTTTCCCGTGCAGCCAGTCCGATTGCTCCGAGAGATTCGGGTTCGTCAATCTCCCCGTCGCCCAGAAACGCCCACACCCGTGACTTGGACGTGTCCATGATGTTGCGCGCCTGCATGTAGCGCAGGAACCGGGCGTGATAAATCGAGCAGATCGGTCCCAGACCCATCGAGACCGTCGGGAACTGCCAGAAATCGGGCATCAGCCACGGGTGCGGATAGGACGAAAGGCCGCTTCCGCGCGGGACTTCCTGCCGGAAGTTCTCCAGGTGGGATTCATCCAGTCGCCCTTCCAGAAAGGCCCGGGAATACATCCCCGGTGCCGCATGCCCCTGGAAGTACACCATGTCGCCCGGGTGATCGTCCGTCCGGGCACGGAAGAAGTGGTTGTAGCCCACTTCATACAGCGTGGCCGACGAAGCGAATGTCGAGATATGCCCCCCCACGGCCCCCGCATCGGCCGTCAGCTTGTTCGCGCGGACCACCATCGCCCTGGCGTTCCAGCGGATAATCGACTTGATTCGCCGCTCAATCTCGAGATTCCCCGGATACCGCGGCTGATCCTCAACCGGAATCGTGTTGATGTACGGGGTCGTCACCGAGAAGGGCATCATCACGCCGCGAAGATACGCCCGCTCCCGAAGCTGCACGAGCAGTTGCTGCGTCTTCTCCGGCCCGTAACGGTGGAGAATGTCTTCCAGAGACTCGTACCATTCATCGAGCTCTACAGGATCGATCCCCTCGACGGCGCCGTCCGTGATAGCCTTCTGCAGCGTATCCATTGTCACAACGCACCTTCTGCTCTGAAAAACCGAATCGCGGTCGCGGCCTGCGCCGAGCATCGCAAGCGGGGACCGGATGTGATGTTCTGTCTGTGCGACGGGATTCTATCAGCCCTCGGCCTTGAGGACACCCGAGGGTGATTTGCAAGTCAGCAGCGGGAACAGACCGGCAGTCTCTGAGAATCCGGGCCGCCGCGGCAAATCGGACTAAAGCGAGCGGATCGTCATCCCGCCATCAATCTTGAGAACCTGCCCGGTAGCGTACGGAAGGTCGCCACGGACCAGGGCGGCAGCGGCACGTCCGATGTCTTCAGGCTCCCCCCAGCGACGCTCCAGCGTCAGCCCTTCGCGAAACATGCGATCGTACTTGTCTGCAACGCCGGCCGTCATATCGCTGCGAATCACTCCCGGCCGAATCTCGTAAACGTCGATGTCGTGCTCGGCCAGCCGCACGGCCCAGAGCTTCGTCGCCATCCCCAAAGCCGCTTTCGTCAGGCAGTAATCGCCGCGATTGGTTGACACAAATTCGGCGGAAATCGACGAAACATTGATGATCACGCGGCGAAATCCCTCGGCCGGTGGCGCAGCGATCATCCGGTTGGCAACGAGCTGCGTCAGGAAATACGGCCCCTTCAGATTGATCGCCACGACACGGTCGAAGCTCGCTTCGTCCGCTTCGAGGATATCGTTGCGTCCGGGAGACGTGATGCCCGCGTTGTTCACGAGAACATCGATGCGGCCGAACCGGTCGAAAACGTGATCGACAATCGCCTGCCGGTCATCTGCACTGCTGATATCCCCGCGGGCATAGGTGACGCGCTCGCCAGAGGGGTCCAGCCCTTCGAGGATCTCACCCAGATCCTCCGCGGGCCGCACACCGTTGATCGCGAGCCGCAGCCCTTCCTGGACCAGCGAACGCGCGATCCCCAGCCCGATCCCCCGGCTGCCGCCTGTGATGAGTGCGACACGCTGAGTCGCCGCTGACGTCGCCACCGATCAAATCCCTTGTGCGTTGGTTGATGTGAGAGAATCCGTGTGTGCTTCCTTCCGGGATCGCAACAATCCGGGCTCGCATGTGGGGCGGGGAGTTGTCCGACATCCCTCGGAAGCCCGGGCATTCTTTCGCCTCGGGAGAGCGGACGCAAACGAGCCTTACCGGGGCTTGCGACGCAGCCGCTGCGAAACGCGGCGGCGGCAGGCACGCAGCACCTCTTTCACCGGGCGAACGGCGTTGAGTTCCTCCGGCTTGCGACGAAACCACGACTGAATCAGAAACTCCCCCTCATGATGGATCGTCTCGCGTTTCCACGGGTCCGAGAGTGTCCGTTCAATCCACTCGGCTGCGGTCTGTTTCTCCTCGGCAGTTTGAGGCTCCGGAAAAGCCCCCTTCAGGCAGCCATCGTGCAAGAGATACCACCACCTTCCGTCACGAACGGTCACACAGTACACCCCCTCCCGAGGCTGGGGTGGATGGCGAAGGCGATCTAGTCGCTCACACAAATCCTGAACCGTGGCATACAGATCACGGAGCCGCGCCGCCCGTTCGAATTGCATGGCAACCGAGGCCTTGCGCATCTGCTCCTCGAGATCGTCGAGTGGCGTGCTGTCGCGGCCATCAAGAAGTGCGATCGCCTTCCTCAGACTGCGATGATACTCCGAACGGGTGCAGTGGCCGGCACACGGAGCAAGGCACGTTCCGATCTCTCCCCGCAGGCACGCCGGGGCGAGATCCTTGCGAAACAGTCGTCGCTGCTCGGCAAAGTGATTGGGAATATGTGACTGACAGTCGCGCAGCCGGAAGAGGACGTTCAGTCGCTCGACCGCCTCGCGGACCGGGCCAACGTTGGGCAGCGGACCCCAGACGTGACGGGCCGCGGCCGGGGCCCGCGTCCCGAACCGGAACTGCGGGGCCTCGCCACCGGCGAGGTACAGGTATCCGGGAGGACGGCGGCCACTCCGCCCGCGCACGTTGAAATCCGGTCGGAAGCGGCGGATCAGCTCGAGTTCCCGCAGCATGGCAGGAAACTCGTGTCCGGTGACTTCCCAGACAAGCCGCCGCGATCGCTTCCCGACTCGGGATTCCTTCCGCGCAACACGCGATCCCGTGAAGTAGGTCAGCAGGCGGGTCTGCAGACTCGACGACAGGCCGACATAGATCAGCCGGTTGTCGCTATCGAGCATCCCGTAGACACCGGGCTCGGCCGGGCAGACCAGACGCAGTTCGGCACGCACCTGCCGCCGCGGTCCCGTGATCGGCATCGACTGCCACTCGGGAACACGTGCAAGCACCCGGGACGGACCAAACCCGTCAAAGCCGAGCCTGACGGGTTCGACTTCCTCCTTGAACATCCTTTACTCTCCCTGCAGCGGCTCGCCTCCGTGTCCTCGCGGCAGCGTCCGGAAGTTTAATGCCGCCGGTTGACGGGTGCATCCGCAATGCGTCCGGGACCCCTTCCCGGCCTCACGCAGCGACACATCCCGTCAACGTCGTGGTGCTCTCCTCACCGTTCGACCTCGATTCGCCAGGCCCCTTCGCGAATGCTTCGCCGCTATCTGACACTCTGGCTGGTGCTCTCTTCGGGAGTGGCCTTCTGGTGGCCGTCGCTCGCCGGGAGTCTGAAGACGGGGGAGCAGAGCGATCCCTTCGTGTGGGGCGCCCGAACGCTTTCGCCGTCTGTCGCGATCACGATGGTCTGCATCGGAGCCCTCCTGCCGGTCGAGGAGGTCCGCCGCATGGTGCGGCGGTGGATCACGGTCCTCTACGGGACCGGGGTGCAGTACATCACCATGCCGGCTCTGGCGTGGTGCATCTGCGAGTTGTGGGGACTCGAAGGCGATCTGCGGACCGGCGTGCTCATCGTCGGCTGCGTCCCGGGAGCGATGGCGTCCAACGTCCTGACGCTCGCAGCACGCGGAAACGTCAGCTATTCCATCGGCCTGACGACCTCGGCCACCCTGCTCTCTCCGCTCGTCGTCCCCCTGGCGCTCGGGCTCACAGCCGGCAACCGTGTGACACCCGACCAGTTGGCCGACACCTGCCGGGCTCTCGTCTGGACTGTCGTCTTGCCGGTACTGGGCGGATATCTCGCGTGCCGATTGTCGACGGGATTCGACCGGGTCATGCAGCGGATTGCCGAGCCGCTCGCCAACCTCACGATCTTGTGGGTCATCGCGGTGGTGGTCGGCCTGCAGCGCGACAGGCTGAGCGCTGCGGGGTCTGTCGAGTATCTGGCCGACCTGATCGCGGCCTTGCTGCTCATCAATCTGCTGGGCTATCTCGCAGGCTACATGGCCGGGGCCGCGGTGCGGTTTCCCGAACCGATGCGCCGCGCGCTGACAATCGAGGTCGGGATGCAGAACGCCGGTGTCGGAACCGCGCTCGCTGCGCGAATTCTCGGGCCCGATTCGCCGGGACTCGTCCCCACAGCGATGTACACCTTTGGCTGCATGCTCACGGGCACCATCCTGGCGCAGCTGTTCGCGATGCGACCTCTCCCGGAAGATTCTCCGCCGTCTGCAGCAGCGCCCTGAACCGCGCGGGCAGAGGTCGAACTGATCGCACATTCATCGATCTGATCTCAGTCCCCTGCCCGCAATTCGTCCCGCTTGGTGGAAAGTTCGCGAGAATCCGGGCGATTCCTCGGCGCGGCGCCTTTGGCATGAGCGCTGCACATCAGACCCCATTGACGTATCTGCATTGCGCGCTGTGAGGTGGGTCCAGCGCGCAATGGCGGACTCGACCGTTCAATGCACTCTGATCAACGAGGTTTCGCCGTGAGACGACTTTATCAACCCGCGGCGCTATTGGCGCTGACTGCTGCGTGCTTGTGGAGTGGCACGCCGGCGTCGGCCCAGTATGCCGCTCCTGCGGACCCGTCCGCGCCAGCTGACACTGGCATGACGGCCGAGGAGGTGGCCGCGGAACTCAAATGGCAGGCGGCGGACGCTGCCTGGGACATGTACCTGAACTATCGCAACAACGAAGGGCACTCCGACGTCTACCAGGAGATGCACACGCTCCTCCAGGACGCCAAGGCCATCTACATGGCCATCTATGAGGACACTTACCACTCCACCAGCGACCAGCTGGCCGGCGTGATCGGCGAGCAGTTGCGCAGCTTTGACTCGCGACTCTCGCACATCATCCGGCGGACGGCCGACTGGCAACCGGCCCAGCCCGTACCGGACCATCAGACCGACGGGACGCTTCAGGAGAAGTTGCTCGTGATGCGGGAGATGGTCTACACGCTGATGAGCGGAGCCGGGCTGCTGCCCGACTACTTCCTCCCCAGCTACGTCGGCGGGATCGGTGTCCCCACCTTTGTTCCCTACTACGTCCCCTACTACGGAGGCGGCGGGTTCTACGGAGGCTACTACGGCCGCGCATGGTTCGGCTTTGGCCGTCGCGGTCTGTTGCCTTGGCGCAGCATCTCCTTCTTCCGCTACGGGAACCCCTGGTGGGGCCGTGGACGTTACATCGGGCGGTACGGCAATCACTGGTCGCGGC
>CAZUXX010000281.1:3276-5502 GCA_964624215.1 uncultured Planctomycetaceae bacterium | reverse complement strand
CGCAGCAGTCAACACTGCTCAACCTTCACTCACCCCGTTGCGCGCCAAAGGCCGCGCCCCCTCCTCAAGTCTGCACTCTCAACTCATCGCCCCCATCACTGGCGAACCGCGCCCGGGTGCGATAACATCGTTCAATGGTGGGGTGCATCCGGCGTTTCACCGACATTCCGACGATTCCAACCGGCCCGCTGCGCTGTCGAGTTCGCTCGATAATGCAGCGGGCCGGGTTCATTGATGGGTCCTGGTTCGGCAAATGGTGCGACGCGGCCAGGGTGGCCGTGTAACACCGGTGCGGAACGCGGGAACAGGAGACTGACGAGGATGAAAGATCGCATTGTCGACACGGGACTGACTTTCGACGACGTGCTGCTCGTGCCGGCCTACAGCGAAGTGCTTCCGGCCGATGTCGAGGTGTCGTCCCGACTGACCCGCAACATCACGGTCAACATGCCGATCGTGTCCAGCCCCATGGATACCGTCACCGAAAGCGAAATGGCGATCGGAATGGCCCAGGAAGGGGGCATCGGCATCATCCACAAAAACCTCTCCGTCGATCAGCAGGCTTTGCAGGTCGACCGCGTCAAGCGCAGCGAGCACGGGGTCATCGTCGACCCGGTGACGATGCCCCCGCACGCGAGGGTCTCCGAGGTGATCACTCTCATGGACGAACGCAACATCGGCGGAGTTCCGATCGTCGACGAACACGGCAAATTGCAGGGGATTATCACCCGTCGCGACCTCCGGTTTCTCGACTCCGGCGACATGCCGGTCGAGCAGGTGATGACCCGCGGAAAGCTCGTCACCGCCAGCGAAGACACCAACCTCAAAGAGGCAGAACGAATTCTTCGCGAAAACAAGGTCGAGAAACTTCTCCTCGTGGACGATCAATACCAGTTGAGGGGCCTCATAACGATAAAAGACATTGACAAGAATCTGAGGTTTCCGCGTGCCAACAAGGATGACCGGGGGCGATTGAGAGTTGGCGCCGCTGTGGGGGCAGGGGATCTCGAACGGGCATCACGTCTGATTGATGCCGGGGTCGATGTGCTGGTGGTCGATTCGGCACACGGGCACTCCCGGAACATCGTCGACACCGTCCGCGAGATCAAACGGAGCTATCCCGCGATCGATGTGATCGCCGGAAACGTCGCCACAGCCGAAGGAACCCGCGATCTTGTCGAAGCCGGGGCTGATGCCGTCAAAGTCGGCATCGGTCCCGGCTCCATCTGCACAACACGGATTATTTCCGGCGTGGGGGTCCCGCAGCTCACTGCGGTGTCCAACGCGGCGGAGGTGGTGGCCGGGACCGACGTCCCGATCATCGCCGATGGGGGGATTCGTTATAGCGGCGACATCACCAAGGCTCTCGCGGCGGGAGCCCACACGGTGATGCTGGGGGGACTGCTGGCCGGTCTGGACGAAAGCCCGGGAGAGATGATTCTCTTCCAGGGGCGGACGTTCAAACAGTACCGCGGCATGGGCTCCCTGGGTGCCATGGTCCAAGGGAGCAGCGATCGTTATCGGCAGAGCGTCACGGAAGACGACCTGAAAGGACGGCCCAAACTCGTTCCCGAAGGAGTCGAGGGACGAGTCCCCTACAAGGGGCCGCTCAGTGGTCTGCTGTACCAGCTGGTCGGCGGATTGCGGGCCGGCATGGGCTATCTCGGCGTGCGGACCATCGAGGAACTCCGTACACAGGCCCGTTTCCTGCGCGTCTCTGCAGCGACGATTCGGGAGAACCATCCGCATGACATCGCAATCACTCAGGAAGCGCCCAACTATTCGATTGAACACGCTCCGCGAGACGTTTGACCGGCTCTGGCGGGCCTGGCACCGAACCTCCCGCTGGACCGCAGCCTGCCTGCTCGCCTGCGGAACCCTCTCCGCCGGGTCGACATTCGCCGGCGATCCCGCATCCGATGCGTTCCTCCAGGCGCTGCAGCATCGTCCTGCTGACTTCCGCTGGGAACACCTGCGATCGGATCACTCCGGCGAGGCCCTCTCCTCGGTCGCCGATGTCGGACTGTGGAGATCACCTGACGACGCACACACCAGCCAGCAGCCAGTAGCGGACATCACCCGCCCGGCTGCGGCCAGTTCGCCACTCCAGCGGAGCATCCCCCGATCCGACGTGTCGGAGTCGCAGCCCCGCCCGATGCCCGAACTGTCGAGCATCCGCCAGGTCGACCACACCCGGGTCAGCGGAATCGCCGGCGTGCGCACGGC
>CAZUXX010000281.1:0-3266 GCA_964624215.1 uncultured Planctomycetaceae bacterium | reverse complement strand
CACCGATGGCATCAGCGCGATCGAGGCAGCCGGCGTGCGCACGGCCGACTTTGAATCAGACGCCTCCCGGCGTGAGCCAGCCCAGGCACCCGCATCAGGACTGTGGGACCAGTCCCCCCTCGCCGAACGAAACGGACCGGAGAATGAACCGGTCCGCAACCCGCTCGCCGCCTCGGCCGGGGGGGCGGCAACGCAGGCGACCACAGACGCCTTGCTCGGTTCCGTCCCACGCATGCGACCGGGAACACTTCCGCCCGGAATGGAAAACGCCTCCTACGCCGAACAGGTCGACGAGATCCTCAGACGCTGGGAAATTGAACGCATGCAGGATGCGCTCGCCCTCGAACACGCCCGGCAAAAGAAGGCAGAATTGGCCCGCGAGGAAGCCGCCCGAACGCAGGCTCTCTCCCGGATCCGGACGGTCAGCAACGAGGATCCAACCCACAGCCTCTTTGATGGCCCGGGACTGGTCCCCGTCTCCGGCTCATCAGGACTTCTCGCCCAGGACGATTCCGCCGGGGCCGAACCGTCACTCGCCCCCGGATTGGGTGCACAGCCCGATCTCCCTGCACAGCAACCACAGGGGCTCCCGCGTTTCGACCGGCTTCCCGGCGAAAATGGCGAAGAAAACCTGCGGCCCGGAATCGGTATCGAATATCCCCAATTGAGCGACAACCAGCCGAAGAACCGGCATCCAATGCGGGACTTCGCCCTGATTCAGCCCTACAACGACTACAGTCCACAGGAGGTGGCATTGTGTCCCGAAGACGGAGCCCGCTGCCCGCGCTACTGGGACCTGCCGGACACGACCCAGCCAGAGCGTTATCACGGCCATCTCGAGTTCTACTGGCAGCCTTCAAACCTGTTCTACCAGCCACTCTACTTCGAAGATCCTCACCTGGAGAGGTACGGACACAACTACGGCTTCTTCCAGCCGCTGGTCTCCGTCGGCCGCTTTGGCGTGCAACTGGTCGGACTCCCCTACCAGATGGCACTTCATCCGCCGTGTGAGTGTGTCTCACCGCTGGGATATTACCGCCCCGGCGAATGTGCACCGAAACAGCGGGATGCAGTCCCCCTCAACGCCGGCGCAGCCGTCGAGTCCGGAATCATCTACACCGCCATCGGGGTGGGATTCCCGTTCTAGAACTCACATTCAACTCGGTTCTATTGCGACCCGGCTGCACAACGCAGTGTAGCCGGGTCTTTTCTTTGCGCGACCGGTCAACCAACCCCTTAGGCCCTTCGGTCCTGATACCACGGCCAAGAGAAATTTGACTCGGCCCTGCAACATCTTGCCCAGCCTATTGCAGGATTGTTAGACTGCCAATTCACATCGAAATAATTTCTTGCGCAGTTTGTTGCACCAGCAGGCAAAAATGAGACAGATCGCTGTCAGGGAGATTCTTTAAAATCCGACTGATCACTTGTCGCGACGGATTGCGGTTATTCCTGTAGGGGGGCAACCGCCAGGAGCCACCCCCCCGCACAGGAAGTCTTTGCTTCGAGCGGTTTGCTGCAGTTCCGACCTGAGTCGTAGCGCCCGGTTCGGGGAGACGGACGATGAGTGAGCTTCAACGCGGTCCCGATACGGCAAGCGGCCTGAAAGACGCCGTCCAGATCGACGAGATCTGCGACCGGTTCGAATCCGCCTGGAAGGCGGGCGATCGGCCCGAAATCGGCGATTACCTCGTCGATACCCGGCCTGCAATCGCGACCATGCTGTTCGTCGAATTGCTGAGAATCGACCTCGAATATCGTTGCCGGTCCGGAGAGGAGGTGACGGTCGCCGATTACGTCACCCGCTACCCGCAGTTCAAAGCCGTCATTTCCCGACTGCGACAGGAAATCGACGTCGAAACGACGGCCCAGCTGCCGCGACCATCCGACCGCATTCGACAGTACGAACTGTCACAGATGGTCGGCCAGGGGAGCTTCGGCACCGTCTGGCGAGCGTGGGATGAGAAACTGCAAAGAACAGTCGCGATCAAAATCCAGCGGCAGCAGTTCGGAGGCCGCCTCACCGCGAATCTGTTCCTGCGCGAAGCCCGCGCCGCTGCCCGGCTCGACCACCCCGGCATCGTTCGCGTCTTCGACTTCGGAGACGAAGCAGGGCAGGGCTACATCGTCTTCGAGTTCATTCACGGCGTGACGCTGAAGAACTGGCTCGGAGGCCAGGTCATCGACTCGAAGGAAGCCGCACGCATGGCGGCCGACATCGCCGATGCACTCGAACACGCGCACGCCGCGGGCGTCGTTCACCGCGATCTCAAACCAGGCAACATCCTCATCGACGGCGAAGGGAAACCACGAATCACCGACTTCGGCCTCGCCCGACGACTCGACCACCATTCGACAATCGCCACGCCCGGCAAGCTGCTGGGAACTCTCGTCTACATGAGCCCCGAGCAGGCTTCCGCAGATGGAAGCCCCGTCGATGCCCGCTCGGATGTCTACTCGCTCGGAGTCATCCTCTACCAGATGCTCGCCGGACGGGTCCCCTTCCGCGGCGAAACCACAGTCGTGGTCCACCAGATTCTCAGCGTCGAACCCGCCTCGTTGCGAAAGCTGAACTGCAAGGTGCCACGCGACCTCGAAACAATTTGCCGCAAGGCACTCGCCAAACGGCCCGAAGACCGCTACCAGTCCGCCGCGGAAATGCGCGACGACCTGCGACGCTTCCTCAACCACGAGCCCATCCGGGCCCGCAGGACTCCCCTCCCGGTTCGATCCTGGCGCTGGATTCAGCGCAACCGCCTGCTCGCCGCCTCGATGCTCATGGCACTCAGTGCGACCCTCGGCGCCGCTGCGTTCGCCATCCTCAACCCGCCACCGCCCGACGACCGCCGGCTCATCTCAATCACCTCCAGGCCGGAAGGGGCCCGCGTCGCCTTCGTGCCACTCAACGAGCTCTCAGGCGCTCCCGAACCGGAGAACATCATTCACTCCGGCGACGTCACTCCGCTCAAGGAACGACTCTCTCCGGGCGATTACCTCGTCGTCGCCTATCTCGACGACGGACGTTTTCACGAGGTCTACCGCCATGTCCCCTATCCGGACGAAACCCTCCTCTGGCCCTTCCGTCACCGCCAGTGGTTCACAGACGATAACGACGATCGCGTGACACGCTTGCCAGCGGTGACCATCCCCGATCTGTCAATCACCGACGGAATGGCTCTCATTGAAGGGACGACCAATTTCATCGCAGGCGACGCAAACTCCACGATCACGCCCGCTCACGTGCGAAGTGTGCCCGACTTCTACAT
>CAZUXX010000280.1:0-5517 GCA_964624215.1 uncultured Planctomycetaceae bacterium | reverse complement strand
ACTGGTACGCAGCAACGGCGCATGCACTCGTCGCACCATTGACGCACCCGCCACACACCTTGAACCGTGGAAAGCGGGATTTCTCGATCAGGAGGGTCGGGATGTTACGGCGCGCGAGTTCGATGGCCGCGGCGGTTCCGGCCGGACCGCCTCCGATCACGATGACAGGCCAGGACTCACTGATCGGCGTCTGTGCGTCGGGCGACGCGGTGCAGGCGTGGGGAATCATGGGAGTTGGTTGCCGGGTTGTCGGACGGTTCCGGCATCCCAGCCGCGACTTTCATTCCGGACGCTTCCAACATAGCAGAAACCTTGCCGGCCAGTGCGAGATCGCCCGGGCCCCGACAAGGCCCGCCTGCTGCGCCAGTTGCCGGGCCTCGTCCGGGGTGAATGCGGCCCGGATCGAGACCGGTCCGTCGAAATGAACGATGTGCGATCTCGACAGCAGTCGCGTACCGATCCAGGTGAGCCAGTAGTTCCAGCGGGAGCGGACCAGATCGCTGATGAGCACGAGACGAACCCGGGATTCACCGAGAGCCGTGAGGAGGGCGAGGGCCTCTGCGTCCGAGAGGTGATGCAGAAAGAGAGAGCAGCAGACGACATCACATTCCGCGGGCACGCCATCAGTCAGGATGTTCCGCCGTTGCCATTCCACGGAGACGCCGGCACGCCGGGCCTTCGTCGCAGCTCGCTCAAGCGCGACGCTGCTGATGTCGCAGCCCGAGACAGTTACCGGACTCGCGTCGCGGGCAGCCCTCTGCGCCAGGCCGATCGTTACATCGCCCCCGCCGCAGGCGACATCGAGCACGCGAAGCGGTTTCGAGGTGTCGAGCGATTTCGTGATGTGGCTCCAGAGGACGGACGCGGTGCGGCTGAGCACGTTCACCCGTCTCAGGCCGTCCAGTGCAGCATGATGCTCGTTCGGATCCAGCCCGGGCTGATCCATCAGTTCTGCGATACGCTGGCGAGTCTCGAACGACACGGGGAATGGCGAAGGGTGTGAAGGGGGCGTGTCCGGGAGAACTCAGTCGCGACCGCGATCGTTATTCCGTCGGAGCATTTTGAAAGACGAACTCGTTGCACCCGAGCTTACCGCCCACCGTTCTGAGTTTCACAAGACGGAAGCTGCGAGCGTGCATGAAGTCGACGATCTCACCGGGGCTGGCGACTTCGAAGGGCCAGCCTCCGACCCAATCGACCAGATCGTACCAGCGGTGCATGCCGCGGGGTTCGGGAGCCTGGAGCCGCTTTGAGAGAGCCTGTGCGGGAGCCAGCGGGTTCCGCACAGTGATGAGGCTCAGCAGCATCGAACCAAGTGTCCTGATCAGCTTGCCGGTCGCCAGCGTGCCTCCGACAAATACGACCAGTGCCGGACGCAAGCACCGGGGGAGCCGCACATAGAGGCGTTTGATGGCGGCCCAGTGCTCGCTCATCGGTCCCTGGTCGTTGTAGATGGCGATCCAGAATGTTCCGCCGGGGGCGACCTGTTGAGAGACCAGGTCGATGGCCCGCCACATGTCGCCGGTGTGATGCAGGACGCCCCACGAACAGACGATGTCGGCCTTGGGCACCGAGTTGAGGTAGTCGGGGTCGAGTGCGGAACCTTGCTGGATCGTCCACGTCGAGTGGCTGTCGGGTGCAAAGCGCCGCTGCATTTCGCGGGTACACGCGACCGACCGGGGGTCGTAGTCGAACGAATGGACACGTGCTCCCAACCGGCAGGCGGCCAGGCTGAACAGTCCGCTTCCGCAACCGACATCGAGAAAGGTGAGTCCTTCCAGAGACTCACGCTCGAGCATGTTGACGAGTGAACGTTCCGCGGCGTTGATGCGGGCTTCGTCGACGGATTCCAGGAACCGTCGCCAGTTCGCGCCGAACTCGAAGCGGGAGGACAAGGGTCACTGGCCGCGTGTGAACTTCTGGAACCGGTCCCTCAGCAATTGAGTGATCGGTCCGGGCTTGCCGTTACCGATTTCGCGGCCATCGAGTTTGACGACCGGAATCACTTCGGCGGCCGACCCGGTGAGAAAGCACTCGTCGGCCGTGAAGATATCGTGGCGGGTCATGGCGACTTCGGCAACCGGGAGGTCTGCCTTGCGTGCCAGGTCCAGCACGCAGTTGCGGGTGATGCCTTCCAGAATGCCGGCATCGAGGGGGGGAGTCTTCAACACGCCACGAGTGACGATGAAGATGTTATCTCCGGTGCACTCGGCGACCTCTCCCTTGTGGTTGAGCATCAGGGCCTCGGCACATCCGGCGTCGGTCCCTTCGATCTTTGCAAGGATGTTGTTGAGGTAATTGAGCGACTTGATGCGCGGGCTGAGCGCAGCAGGGTGATTGCGAATTGTTGCCGCCGTAATGATCTCCATCCCCTGTTCGTACATTTCTTCGGGGTAAAGGGTGATCGAGTCGGCGATAATGATCACCTGGGGATGACTGGTCTTGCGGATGTCGAGGCCGAGCGTCCCGGCGCCGCGAGTGACGACGAGTCGCACGTAGCCATCGTTGAGCCGGTTGGCCTGGACAGTCTCCTCGACTGCCTGGGCCATCTCGTCGGGAGTCAGGGGGATTGTCAGGCGGATGGCCTTGGCGGACTGGTACAGCCGCTCGATGTGCTCCTCCAGCAGGAACACGCGTCCGGAGTAGACGCGGATGCCTTCGAAGATTCCGTCGCCGTAAAGCAGGCCATGATCGTAGACACTGACGACGGCCTGCTCTTTGGGGAGCAGTTTGCCGCTGACATAGACCTGCGTCGACATCGGAGACTCGTATCGGGTTCAGAACAGGAGGTTTGCGTCTGTCGGACACGCGCCGCTGGCCGGGGTTCCCGGAAAATCCCGGCTCTGCAGGCGCGAAAACACCCGGCGAGGTAAGCCTGCCGGGTGGTGACCGTGTCGTGATCGCACTTCAGGCCGCTTCTCCGAGCATCTGAATCCGGCCTTCCGTCAGCCGCATGACCCGGTTGGCCTTGTGGGCGACCGCTTCGTCGTGAGTGACGAGGATAATAGTGAGCTGTTTTTCGACGTTCAACCGGCCCAGAAGGTCAGTGACTTCGGCAGAGGTGCGGGTGTCGAGGTTCCCTGTCGGCTCGTCGGCGAGGAGGATTTCGGGGCGGCCGATCAGGGCCCGCGCGATCGCGGCGCGTTGCATTTCACCGCCGGAGAGTTCGGACGGAAGATGCCGGACGCGGTGTCCGAGCCCGACCAGGTCGATCATTTCCATGGCCCGGTCCCGGAACTCCTTGCGCTGCTTCCAGTAGTTCCACGCGGAGTAGCGGATCATCAGCGGGCAGAGGACGTTCTCCAGGAGCGTCAGCTCGGGAAGCAGGTGATAGAACTGGAAGACGAAGCCGAAGACCCGGTTTCGGAGTTCGTCGCGGGTCGTGTCGGGCAGGTCGTCAATTCTCTGCCCCTGCAACCGGACCTCGCCTCCGTTGGGGGCGTCGAGCAGCCCCATCACGTGCAGCAGCGTGCTCTTTCCGGAGCCGGACTGTCCGATGATGGACAGGAACTCCCCCCGTCCGACGGAGATATCGACTCCGCGGAGGACGGGAACCTTGTGCTCCCCCTTCTGGTATGCCTTGTTGAGGGCCACCGTACAGATGTGCGTCTGCCGTGTGTTCATGGGGAAGGTAATCGTGTGTGACATAGCCGGGCACAGACAGAAATTGAGCGTGGCCGAGGAACCCAGGAACCAAAGCCGGCACTACTCGTATCGCAAGGCCTGGACGGGATGCAGTTGTGCCGCCCGCCGCGCTGGCAGGACACTGGCCAATACGGCAATGAGCATCGCCCCGAAGGCGACCCACAGCACCATCGAGAGATGCACCGCTGTGGGTATCTCCTTGAAGTAGTAGATTGATTCGTCGAAGACCTTGCGGCCTGATATCGCGCTGAGCATCCCCTCGATCTCGTTGATGTAGTAGACGAACAAGAGCCCCAGCACGACTCCGGCTCCCGACCCGACGACTCCGAGCGAGAGCCCGTAGGAGAGGAAGATGGACATGACGCCGCGGCGGCTGGCTCCGAGGGACTTGAGGATGCCGATGTCCCGCGTTTTCTCGACGACGATCATGTAGAAGATGGCGAGGATGCCGAAGCCGGCGACCGCAATGATCAGGAACAGCAGCACGTTGAGGATGGCCGACTCGACCTCGACTGCTTCGATCAGCGGGCCTTGCTTCTGTTCCCAGGTGCGGACCTGGAAGCGGCCGTAGGGGAGCCCGGCTCTCAGCTTCTCGACGACGATGCCGGCATCGTCGTAATTCTTGAGCTTGATCTGGATCGAGGTCACGCTGCCATCGCGCCAATCCAGCTTTTGCCCGGGCTGCTGCAGGAGCATGCCGCGCATCTTCTGCAAAACTTCCAGATTGCAGAACACCAGCTGCGAGTCGTACTCACTCATCCCGCTCTGGAACAGGTCGCAGGTGGTGGCAGGGAAGCCCACGACGTCGGGGGCTCCCACCTTGATTGTACTGAGCTTGATGTCTTCTCCGGGGTTGACCATGACACGGGTTTTGGTTTCTCCGGTCTGGGCATCCTTGACGGGGAAACTGACGAGCGAAGCCCCGATGTACACGCGGCCTTCCTGAAGTCCCCGGGTGCTGACGTGCTCTTGCGGCTGTGGCGGCGTAAAGAGCTGTGATGCATCGCTGTTGGTGGCCACGCCCGGGGTGGCAGACGGGTCGGAGAAGGGGTCCTGGAAATCGGGAACTCCTTCGGCCGGCTGAAGCGCCTGCAGTCGCGCCTCGGCCTGAAACCGCTTCAGTTCCAGCCAGCTTTGGCGCTGGCGAGCGGCATCGTCGCTGAGCTCCCAGTCGAGCGGTTCATCCATTTCCCGCAGGCCGAGCTGCCTGCTGCGGAGGAACTCGCGCAGCGGGGAGACGGCGTCCTTACCTTCCGGGAGGATGCCGATGATCGTGACGGGACGGTTGAACGTTTCGCCGGCCCACTCGAATGTCATCAGCCCGTAGATTTCGACCGTGGGGGTCATTGCCTCGATGTGCTCGCCAATCAGCGAGTCGAGCAATGCCATGGTCTCTTCGGGGTTCGGTTCGCCGTCGGTGCTGAGGCTTTCCACCATGACGTCGGCGAGGATCCCGTGGATCCGGTCCTTCATCTGAGTGGAGAACCCGGCCATCACCGAGTTGACGACGATCATCGTGGCCACGCCGAGCGTGACGCTGATGATGCTGGCCAGGGCGATAAAGCGAGTGCGGAGATATCGCCCGGAGAGCAGCAGCTTATACATGGGACCGTCCCTGGTCGTGTCAGTCTGCAACGAAATCCTGTTCGCCACCGGGTGCGAACCGGCGAAGTCTACCGGTCCTGGCAGAAGGGGTCGAGACGGATTTGCCCGGGACCGAAATTGAAGGAGCCGGGTCGAATTGACCCGGCTCCGGCAGGCGGTTCCCCCCGCCGGGGGGCATTCAAGGATCGGTACAGTTCCCGCAGTCGCGTGTCGCCCGAGGCGACGGCGAAGCGGGAAGGACCTCAGTCAAGGGGCGAGACCTTCGAC
>CAZUXX010000279.1:3599-5533 GCA_964624215.1 uncultured Planctomycetaceae bacterium | reverse complement strand
CTGATTCTCACCTTCTTCAGTTCCGGTTCCGGGACGATCCACCCTCTCATTGCGAGACCCGACAGTGAGCGATGAAAAGATCGTTTCAGCATGTACGTCGTGTGAAGCCAAGTTGAGACTGCCGGCGAAGTATGCCGGCAAGACGATCAAGTGCCCTGCCTGTGGGAGCACGACCACCGTGGCGGGTGCCGCTCCTTCCGCTGCCCGTTCGAAGCCACGCACCGTGGCGGGAGCCGCAGCAACGCAGACAGCGACGGCCCCTCCTGTACCTCGCAAGACCGCAAAGCGCCCGAAGCCCAGGCCGGCCATTGACGACGTCGATTTCATTGACGACGAAGACGATCCGTTCGGAGACGACTTCGACGGTGACGACGACTTCGATGACGACTTCGGTCCTCCCGCACGCAGGACCGGGGCGGCGCCGACCCGCCGCAAGGCCGCAGCGAAGAAGCCTGCGAAGAAGCGGAAGAAGTCCTCCTCCAGCGAGATCGCATTCGGAGGAATCTGGGGCGGAATCGGTGTGATGATCCTGGCGGTGGTCTGGTTCGTCGGCGGGATTATCTGGCTGGAGCGGATCTTCATTTATCCGCCTATCCTGTTCATTGTCGGCTTCGTCGGGCTGATCAAAGGACTGATCGGCAGCGAATGAGTTGTCTGTGCGGCGATGCCGGTCGTGCTTCTGTTCCCTGAGTCGAGTCTGCGTTCGTGAGAGGAAGGTATGTCGGCCTGAGGAGATCGCGACCGCTGGACACGCAGCCCGCTGCAATCGACGATGCTGAGACGAGTGTTTCGAGTTCTCTGAGACTGATCCTCCCTATGCCACGCGCCGAGTGTCCTCACTGCACTGCGCAGTTTCCCATCAAGAATCCTGATGCCATTGGAAAGGTACGCCCCTGTCCCCGGTGCGGAGGCAAGTTCCGGGTCAAGAACATTGCTCCCGAGGAGGAGGATGTCGACGAGCTGATCGCCCGCCACGAACGGCGGCGCCTGGGGAGTGACGGGAAGAAGCCCGGCAAACGGAAGCGGCGCAAACAGAAGCCCGAGGGGGCCAGGACGATCCTCGGTGCGATTGTGGGGGGCGTCGTGTTCCTCGTGAGCGCGTTCGGCGGCTTCATGATTGTCAGCCGGATGATGCAGGGCGGCGGGGAAAACGCTGCGAACAATCACGCAGGCGGGGGGGGCGTGTTCGAAGCCCTCACCGGGTCGGGAGGTGTGACACGGCGTGAAGCTGCCACTCATCTGCAAAAGATGGTTCTCGGGATGCACAAGCACCTCGACACTCACAACGAGTGGGTGCCGGTGGACAAATCGGGGCTGAGCTGGCGTGTTCATCTGCTCCCCTTTGTGGGGGAGCAGGCTCTGTACGAGCAGTTCCATCTCGATGAGCCGTGGGACAGCGAACACAATCGTACGCTGATCGAGAACATGCCGGAGATTTACCGGAGCGAGGGAGCAACGAGACGGGGATATACCGGCTTTCGTGTCGTCAGTGGGTCCGACACGATGTGGCCCTTCGGACGTGGAGCGACGTTGCGGGATGTTACCGACGGCAGCTCCAACACGATTGTGATCGTGCAGGCCGTTGCTGAAGACAAGCAGATCGAGTGGACGAACCCGGCAGAACTGTCGCTGGATCCGGGCCAGGGTCTGGCCGCTGCCGGCCCACCGACAGCAGGAGGGTGGCTCGTCGCATTCGTCGACGGAAAGGTGATGGAGGTGAACGAAGCCACCCCCGCCAGCGAGTCCTGGAAGATGCTTAACACCCGGGATGGGGAGGTATTCGACACCGAATGGATGCGTAGTGCCGTGCACTGAGCCGCTCCTGGCGCAAGCACCGTACGGCCACCGAAGGCCGCTCTTTGTTGACGTCCGTCTGGCCGGGACGTTCAACGTCGGCCGGGTGAGCAGCGCGTCTGGTATTCCGGCTCGTTTCT
>CAZUXX010000279.1:0-3589 GCA_964624215.1 uncultured Planctomycetaceae bacterium | reverse complement strand
CGTTGGACCCGGTCAGAGACTGATCCGTGCCCAGGATCAATGTCCCGGCGACCGGACGACAAACGGCCTGCATCGCGACAGACTGTCGCCGCCAGGGAGGCGGAACAGTCGATGATTCCGTGGATTCTCATTTCCCTCTCCACCAACGACTGCGAACCGGGACGCCTGCACAGATGCCCCCGCTCGACCAACTGTCCAGCTACGATTACGAGTTGCCGCGGGAACTGATCGCCGCGGCTCCTCTGCCGGACCGTTCGGCATCGCGGTTGATGGTGATTCATCGGGAGGGAGGACGGATCGAACACCGGCAGTTCTCCGAGTTGCCGGAGTTGCTTGCCGCGGGAGATCTGCTGGTCCTCAATGAAACGGAAGTCCTGCCGGCACGACTGATGGGATTCCGGGTGTCGACCGGGGGGAAATGGGAAGGGCTTTACCTGGGGAGCGACTCACGCGGACGCTGGAAACTGATCGGCCAGACCCGCGGCAGTTTGCGTGCGGGGGAGGTCGTGCAGGTCCGGCCGATTCATGAGCATTCCGGGCGAAGAGACAACAGACTGAACCTGCTGCTGGAAGAGCGGGGCGACGGAGGCTCGTGGCAGGCGCGGCCCGAATCGAATCGCCCGGTCCTCGAACTTCTCCGCGAGTTCGGTACGCTGCCCCTCCCCCCGTACATCGGCCGCACGGTGGCGAACGACAACGACTGGCAGCGGTACCAGACGACGTTTGCCCGTGTTCCGGGAGCAGTGGCTGCTCCGACCGCCGGACTGCACTTCACGCAGGAGGTGTTTGCCGAATGTGCCGACCGAGGGATCGATCGGGCCGCGGTGACGCTGCACGTTGGCATCGGGACGTTTCGCCCCATTCAGGTCGAGCAGTTGCAGGATCACCGGATGCATGCCGAGTGGTATGAGCTTCCCGCGGCGACCGCAGCCGCTCTGGAAGCAACGCGTTCCCGCGGTGGACGGGTCGTCGCGGTCGGCACGACCAGTGTGCGGACGCTGGAAAGTGTCCAGCCCGTCGACGGGAAACTTGCGGCATGGCAGGGGACGACTGATCTGTTCATCCGTCCCCCGTGGCAATTCCAGGTGGTCGATGCGCTGGTGACGAATTTTCACCTTCCCAAGTCGAGTCTGCTGGTCATGATCAGTGCTTTTGCCGGGTACGATCTGGTTCGTGAGGCGTATGCCGAAGCGATCCGGGAGCGTTACCGGTTCTTCAGTTACGGCGATGCGATGCTGATTCTCTGATGGTCCGGCCGATACAGCGACGTTCAACGACTGAGAACGGGCGGATCGCCGCGAGAGAGCACGTATCGTTCAGGTGCGTGTGAGGCGGATTCGGTTCAAAACTTTGCTGCAGGGAACCCGTGCGGGGTCACCCGGCCGTATTGTGCCCGGAAAACCCGCTGAAACCGGCTTGCATGCCTGTTACACTTCCGCTCCGCCTTCAGGAGTGCACACCGTCCGGAACTTTCGCCTGTCTCGTCTTCCCCCGTCCCACTGTCCGTGATCGCCGTGCCTGACCGTCATTCACCGGTGCCGTCCCGCGGTTCGGCCGACGATCCGTTTGCGTTTCTCGAAAGCCGGATCGATTACGAGCGAACCCCACCCCGAGACGGTCGCGCCCGTCCGTTCAAGCTCGATCGCATGCGGACCCTGCTCGCCCGGCTGGGGAACCCGCAGGAAAAGATCCCCTGCGTGCATATCGCCGGGACCAAGGGAAAGGGGTCGACGGCGGCCATGCTGGCGTCGATCCTGACTACCAGCGGATGCCGGACGGGACTGTTTACGTCCCCGCATGTCCACCACTTCGAAGAGCGGATTCGCATCGACGGGACCTCCGTGAGGTCCGATTCGCTTGCCGAACTGATCGGAGTGCTGAAGCCGATTGTCTCCGAAATGGATGCCAGTCCGGGAGGCGGTCCGACCTTTTTCGAACTGACGACCGCCCTGGCCTGGCTGGAGTTCGTTCGCCGCGATGTGCGACTCGCCGTGATGGAAGTGGGACTGGGCGGGCGACTGGACGCGACCAATCTCTGCCGGCCTGTGGCGACAGCGATCACCAGCATCAGCCTCGACCACACCGCCCTGCTGGGCGATACCTTACCGCAAATCGCACGCGAGAAGGCGGGGATCCTCAAACCGGGCGTCCCGGTCTTCACCGGCGTCACCGACCCCGCGGCACTTGCCGAGATCGAACAGCAGGCGACCGCGGCGGGGGCCCCGTTGTATCGCCTCCAGCACGAGCTTTGCCGCGACGCTCCGTCTTCGCGATCGCTGGTCGACAGTCCCCTGCCGCGATGGTCAGCCGAGGTCCGGAATCCCTGGCGGAACGCCGGACGGTTCGAGTGTCCGCTTCCGGGGCAACATCAATTGACGAACCTCACGCTGGCAGTCTCGCTGGTCGACTACCTTCGCAAAGAACACCGGTTCGCTATCGACGAGAGGGATCTCAGGCGCGGGCTGGCCGCCGTCGACTGGCCATTGCGGATGGAAGTCGTGATTCAGAAGCCGCTGGTGATTCTGGATGCGGCCCACAATGAAGCGTCGATTGCCGCACTCGTCCAGACGCTCAAGACGGTACGGTCTGGGCAGCGGTATTGCATCTTTTCCGCGTCGAAGGACAAGGATGTTGCGGCGATGCTGGCCCGGCTTTCGGGCCAGTTTGACACGGTGATTCTGACCGAGTATCTCGGCAGTCCACGGGCGATGCCGGTTGCGGACCTGGCTCGCCTGGCCGAACCGCTGCTCTCCGGTCGTGTCCTGCAGGTGGCGTCGCCGGCCGAGGCAACTCAGCTTGCGTTGTCTGCTGCAGGTGAAGAGGATCTCATCTGCGGGACCGGCTCGTTCTTTCTCGCGGGTGAGTTGCGGTCGGAGTTCGAGCGGCAGCGGGATTCCGGTTGTCGTACCCCCTTGATGGCAGGTTCCCCATGACTGCCCGGAAACAGTGGACCCAACCCCATCCTGGTCTCACCTTGCATACCGACGAAGAGGACAGCATCTGGGAGGCGATCTGTGCAGAAGCACGGGTTGAGGCCGAGCGTGAACCGATCCTCGCGAGCTTTCTGCACGCCACGATCCTCAATCACAACCGGCTTGAGGATTCGCTGAGCTTTCACCTCGCGGGAAAACTGGCATCCGAAAGCCTCTCGCCGATGCTTGTGCGGGAGCTGATCGATCGGACGTTCGCCAACCATCCGGAGATCAGTGCCGGAATCCGCCGGGATCTGCAGGCGGTTCGCGACCGCGACCCGGCCTCGCACGGGTACACGACCCCGTTTCTGTACTTCAAGGGGTTTCATGCCCTGCAGTCGTACCGGGTTGCGCATTCGCTGTGGAATGAGTCCCGCCGGCAACTGGCGCTGTACCTGCAGTCGCGAATTTCGGAGGTGTTTGCCGTCGATATCCATCCGGCAGCACGGATCGGCTGCGGTATCCTGATCGACCACGGGACGAGTGTGATCATCGGTGAAACCGCCGTGGTCGAAGACGACGTCTCGCTGCTGCACGAGGTGACGCTGGGGGGGACCGGCAAGGAAACCGGTGACCGGCACCCGAAGGTCCGCCGCGGCGTTCTCATTGGCGCGGGG
>CAZUXX010000278.1:0-5534 GCA_964624215.1 uncultured Planctomycetaceae bacterium | reverse complement strand
ATATCGGCCTCATCCTGCTGATAGCCGATGTAATAGCGGATGGTTTTCTCGTCTCGATTGAACTCAACTTTATCGGCGAGATAGAAGTGCCGCCCGTCCTTGTGTTCCAGGCACCATGCATCACCAATCAGGTGATGAGCAAAGATGCGGCCCAACCGCAGTTTCGGCCCACTATCCGGATCATCCCGTCCACGGATGGCCTTCAGGTAACTGACATACTCCTCGATCTCCTCGTGTATCGGACAACCGGCGTGCGTTTTCAGGAATCGCTGGCAGACGTCAAGTCGAGCGGCCGCTTCGGCTGCATCGCGCGGTTCAATCTGATCCCACTTGCTGACGACCCTCTCCCACTCCAGCACACCGCACCAGAATCGGGACTCACTGGCAGCAGCCCGCATGTGTTCTGCAGCAGGGACTCTCCCCAGGGAGTCCGCATGCTCCTCGAGTGCTGCCACGTACTCGGCAATCTTTCGGGACGGGTTATCCGTCCCCGGGGCAACCAGGGCCCTGGCGGTCACCTGCTGCCTGGTGTTGTACTGACGGGCGAGCGTCTCCCGCAATTCGCTCAGCTGCTGATGT
The DNA here is from genome assembly GCA_964624215.1 of uncultured Planctomycetaceae bacterium. Taxonomy (GTDB): domain Bacteria; phylum Planctomycetota; class Planctomycetia; order Planctomycetales; family Planctomycetaceae; genus CAZUXX01. The sequence goes on along the minus strand of CAZUXX010000278.1, from coordinate 4,955 downwards.
CGAGCGGTGAGCAGCTTCACTTCATTCCCGAGTTCCGGTCGCAGGCCGTCCGCCTGAGTCGCCAGTGTGCTGAGTCGGGCGAGAGTTTCTGTCAGGAGCTCCGCCGCCTCCGGTCCTGCCGGTTGCTCCTGGATGACATCCGTCAGACGCTGGAGATTGGCGCTGACCTCGTCAACACTGGTTCGAAACTGCCGCTCGATCTCGGCAATCTGCTCGCGGTGCCGGTTCTCCCAAGTCTGCTCAAGACTGTTGACGGCGAGCTTTTCGTCTGCCGTGCGTGCAAGAGGACGCGCCGTCGTCAGGCTGGCAAGGGCTTGCTCGTACTCGCGGGCATCACGGGCAGTTTCGATCGCGGCAGCAAACTCGGTCTTTCGCTCCCGTTCCGCGGTCTCGAGCGAAGCGAGTCGGGTCTGCAGGGCCAGCATCCGCTCTGACGAGGCATGTGCCTGTTGCTCCTGCAGCAGTGCCCGGGCTTCGGTCAGTTCTCCCTCGTCAAGCAGCTTCTCGACGGCTTTGGCGATGCGGTCAAGCTCCCTGGCCGCCTGCTGTCGCTGGATGAGAACACCGACGAAAACTGCAATTCCCAGCAGCACCGCCGCGACAGCGCCAACCTGCAGCCGCTTCAGCCGAGTTTCCGCCAGCCTCAAGGAGGAGAGTCGATGATCGAGCCGGACGACCAGCGACTCCGGCAAGTCCCGCTCGAACTTCAGCGCGGCATGCGTCTTCCTCTCCAGTTCGGACAGAGACTCGCCGGCATCCAGCGAGCGCTCCAGTTCGGCAACGGCAGCAGCGAACCCGCGTTCGGCCGCTTCGGCCGCGTCTTCGTCGGCAATCCAGGCAAGAATCGGAGACACCCGCTCGACGAGGGGATCGTCCTGCGACGGTCGGGCGCGCGAAATTACTTCGTTCCAGCGGGTGCGCAGCTTCCGTGCTCCGGCAAGATCGAGCTCGCCAATCGCCCGTTCAAGCGAGTCGGCCAGTTCCTGCAATTCGTCGCAGGCAGTCTTGCGGTCCAACTGTCCTGCGAGCTGACGCACTGCTTTGGTCACCGAAGCAGGCGGAGCTTCACGCCAGGGCGTCCGGTGCAGCTCCTCCGCCAGCGCCTTCAACGTCGCGGCATCGCCTCGTCTGGTGGCCTGCCGCGCTTCGGATTCGATCTCACGGAGCCGCTGCTTCTCGAACGTGCGGATGTCTTCGTCCCAGAATGGCGATTCCTCGTCGAGATCGGCGAGCTTTCGCATCACCGCAAGTCGCTGGACCAGCGGGGCCCGCTTCCATGCCAGAAGTCGATGCTGATCAAGCAGTCGCTGCAGCGGCTGCTCGGTGACGTATGCCTCGTTGAGGTCATCGGCCACATCGACCAGCAGAGCTTCAGGGGTGGGGAGGTCGTAAACTGCTACTGCCTGCAGCCAGTCTTCCCTTTCAGGAAAGTCGAGAGCGGCCAGGCATTCGAGGAGATTCGGCTCGGCCTCCGCAAGATGGATCGCTTCCGAGCGCAGTCCCCGGCTCAAGTACTGGTCACATCGCCTCAGTCGTGCGTTGACCTCAGCGCATGCCTCTGCATAAACGGCTGCCGCCTGGCGCAGCTCGTCGGTCGCTTCCCACACGTCCGATTGCATGGAGAAGCGAATTTCGTCTACGGCCTGTTGGTAGTCCGTCATCTCACTGCCCTTGATTCGTCTGCTCAGCGTCAGCTTCGCTGTCTTCTGGCGAGATCAGGCTGATAATTCCCTCTCCATCCGGGCCCTTCACCTCGTAGCCCGCATTCAGTTCTTCGGGCTTGGCATTGCGGAGGTCGTTCAACAAAGAGTGGACGGTCTCCCCCTCACTGATCAGTTGGTCCATTAGAGCTCTGGATTCTTCGAGATCTTTCTTGCTCTGGGCCGAATTACCCTGGATCTTCTTGACAGCCTTCTCAAATCGACTTCGAAGCTCATCGAAGTTTGAGCCAGTAACGAAACTGGGGTGCAGTTCAAGTTCACCTTTCGTGATCTGAGGTTGAAGTTCATCCGGCTTCATTTTCCCCCTGGCTTCCACGAAACCATCTCTGAGGTATTGTTCGAATGCCCCCGTATTCAATTGTGTGACCGCAAGAATCCTTTGCTCATTAGCATCAACCTTTTTATTAGCACTGACCTCGGTGAAGGGCATGCTCGCGGGATCCTGCGGTGGCTTGAAATGCGTAAGCCCCTTAAGGCGGTCCAAACTAAAGGCGATCAGTTTGTGCTTCCTGTCGAGGGTAACCGGCAACGTTCCTTTCGAAATTTGTCCTTTCGACGGCTCGACAACCGGGATGAGCTCGAGTCGCTCCTCGCCGACTCGCAACACCGGTGGCGAATGAATGATAAGGGGCGGAGGCGAGAGGTTGCCCAGATCCTGTCCAACCTGAGCGAGTTTCCACGCAGCCATTGGCTTTCCAGCCGCCTTCCCGTCTCTTTCTGCGGCAGAGTGAAGCACCAGCCGCAACTCATCGCGTGTCTCGGGATCGGTGAAGGAGAGGACGCACCATCGGACGATGTCACGTTTCCCGCCCGAATGCTGACCCCACTTGAACTTCAGCACGGGCGCCCCGTTACCGTCTTCCTGAACCAGGTGGAATTCCACCAGAACCTGCTCATCCGGACCTCCGGTCGTCTCCTCCCACAGGCCGAGCTTCCAACTGGCAGGGTCGTCCTGATCCCGGGAGATCCGGAGCGCATTTGCGGACGGCTTGTCAGAGACCTCCCACTTCGCTGGAACATACAGCGCGGGCGCCGTCTCTTCTCCCACTTTGAAGGGCAGTTTCGCCACCTCCCGAAGCCCGTCATCGCCCGGCCGGCCACTCGGATTACTGAGATGGACATACTGCACCTGAATTTGAGACTTTTTCTCGGGAGCCGGATCGCCTTGTTCCGAGGGAGCGTCCTCGGTTTCTTTCCCGGAACTCTCTGCCGCTGCGCCTGTTGCCTGGGCCTGGGCCTGGGAGGCGGATGAACTGGTGCCGACGACAGCAGCCATCTCGGATCCCCCTGCCGCGCTCATACCTGAATGGGGTGCTGGGGCCGGTTCTGAGGCTCTGGCCGTTTCGTTGTTCGCAGAAGCGGCTTTCGGTTGTTCTGCCACGGGAGCAGGTTCCGGGTCCCTTGCAGCCTGGGACGTCTCCGGGGTTGCCTCGGCAGGAACATCCGAATCCGTTTGTGCCAACGCGGCCGCTTCCTGATCGTCATCTGACGGGTTTTGTCGCTGATAGATCAGCAGCCCGCCAAAAAGACAACTCATCAGGACCATCGAGATCAGCCCGCTTCGCACGACGGTGCGACGGCGGGACGAGCGGGCTTCGGGCAGCGCTGGTCTGATCGCCGGGGGCTGTGCCGGTGCGGGGGACAGCCGGAAACTTCCGTCGGCTTGCCGGACCCGAGAACTTTCGTCTCGAGCGGCAACCGCGGTCACCTTGGGCGCGACCGGCGCTGCCGGACGGACTCCCGTGCGAGCGAATTCGACGAGTTCTCCCCCTTCGGCCGTCCCCATCGGCCGGGTCAGGTCGATCCGCAGCGCCTGCGGATGGCGTCGTGACTGATTTGCCTCCGGCGAATCCGACAACACGCATCGCCAGTTGCAGGTCGCCCCGCGCACCAGACCGGTGAAATAGGTGCTGAATGTCACATCCCAGCGACGTTCTGCAGGAAGCAGGTCGAGCGCTTCAGCAATCAGGGGCAGAGGATCAGTCCCCGGTTCAAACAGCAGATAGGCCAGCCGGGCCGGGTCCCGCAGAAATGCCTCGGCAAGCACGCCGGCCCAACCTGCATCCCCGGTCGCTTGTTCCCAGGCGCGGCAGACTGTCGGGGAGACGCGTGGTGTCTGAATGTTCCGGCCAGGCGGAATCACCCGTGGTTCGCCATCCCATTCGGTCCGCATGACCCCCGGAGTCAGCAGCAGTCGGGCCGGTCCGGCGTCGACCCGGTCGGCCGGCTCCAGAACAAGATGATGCGAGATCTTGTTGGTGCGTTGCGAGTAATCGAGGCCGTAGTCGGCCGTTCTCGACAGGATGCTCGTCCGTCGCCCGCCAACAGGAAGCAGCAAATGGGAATGGACCACCGGATTCCTGGCGGCGTCCTCGCTACCCGGAGGATAGACCGGTCGGTAGCCGCTGAGCCCTTCCAGCGCCACAGCGAGCGGGGCCGGCATCCCCTGCGTGCTCAATACCGTGCAGAATCCGCGGCTGCCGGCCTTCAGTCCACGAGGTGCGGACGTATAGAGCAGCTCCTGGATCACGACTGGCCTCCTTTCCGCTTCAGGCCGGGGATCAATCCCGGCATCCAGCGATTCAGGGCATACAGGATCGGGACGGTGACCCAGTGCGGGCGTGTTTCGGAAGGTCGCACCGTCATTAATCCACTTTCTGAATCCATTCGCGTGGTCCAGCCCACGGCACTGACTGGCACGTAGACGACGTTCCGCGCGAAGCCCTCTGCTGCTGCGATAATCTCCGGGCAATGCTGACGAAGCAGGTGCCGGGCCATCTGGGAGATACGTTCAATCCGCTGGACGTCGAGCGCGTGCAGCGGGGTGCCGCTGGCAGTCGTGCCGACAGCCTTCCACGGTTCCCCCTCGGTGTCGTGCTCAATCAACGGGTCAATCAAATGCGACCAGAGGTCGAACTTCGTCAGAATGACCACCAGGGGGCGATTGTGCTTTTCCGTCTGACCCAACTTTGTATAGCGGCGAATTCGCGCAGCCGCCTCCTGCAGAACCGGCTCCTGCCGTGCGACTTTGCCGTCCGTCAACTTCCCGAGTAAATCAGGCTGGTCTTTGGCGATCGCCTTGCGGAAACGTCCGTCTTGCGTGGGATCAAAGACGAAAAAGAGCACCCGCGAATGCGCCATGTGCCGCGTGACAGGCGTACCGACGGCATCCTTGCCCGGCTGAAAGGATTCCCCGGCATTGTCGTACAGGCACAGGACGCGGCCGAGCTTCTT
>CAZUXX010000277.1:0-5538 GCA_964624215.1 uncultured Planctomycetaceae bacterium | reverse complement strand
GAACAGCTTGAGCAGATCGGTGTCGGTGGAATAGGCGGGATCCATCGCCCGTACGAGCGTCATCGCGGAGAAGCGACCGCTCTGGTCGATGCGAACTCCGAGCGTTTCCTTCTTGCCGACGGTCAGTTCGATCCAGCTGCCACGCTCGGGGATGACGCGACAGGAGTAGGTCTTTCGCGTTTCGCCCTGCTCGGCGGCGTACACGAAGTCGACACCGGGCGAGCGGTGAAGCTGACTGACGACGACGCGCTCGGCCCCGTTGATGATGAACTCGCCGCCGCCGAGCATGATCGGCATATCACCGAGGTAGACTTCTTCCTCGATGGGCTGCTCCTTCACGAGGCGCAACCAGATCCGGAAGGGCCGGCCGTAGGTGAGCCTGAGCTGCCGGCATTCCGTGGGGGAGTAGCGAGGCTTGCCGAGTTCGTACTTGACGTACTCGAGGCGGTACTGTCCGTCGTAGTTCTCGATCGGGAAGACTTCGCGGAGGATCTCTTCCAGTCCGATGTTCTTCCGGTTCTCCGGGCGCACGTCTGCCTGGAGGAAGCGTGCATAGGATTCGGTCTGGATGACAGTGAGATCAGAGAGCTCGAAGCCGCCGGGGATGCGGCCGAAGTTTCTTACGGAGTCCGTCTTGACGATCCGTTGAGAAGTTACGGGCATTGAGTTCGACTCGTCAGGTGAGTTCAGTGGAGGAAACCAGCGGATGGGAGGGCGTGAGCTCAGCCGAGGGAGGGCAGGGCGAGGTGGTGCCGTGGCGGATGCCGTCGGCGCGCACCGCTGACCGGCGATGTCGCGCGAGTCGACCGGCGCAGCGTCGAAACGGACAGTGGTCCGGGAACGGACCCGGTCGTGCCCCCCAGCCGGGGCAGATCGCAGGACACAGGATGTCCCGGAGACAGGTCCGCGACCCTCAGCATCGTCCTCAAACCGGCCCCCCTTCCGGATTGTGGAGGTGGCCCGACCGCATGCAGCAACTCAATCCCCTGAGCCGCTCCCATCGCAGGGCGAGCAGATCACCGCGTCATGACGTCAGCACGGAACGAACCAAAACCGCACAAGCCGCCCGCTGGTTCGGCTCGGAACGGTTTCGGTTCGTCTGGCATAACTATCGCAATAGAAGGACCGTTTGGCAAGCCACCGGGGCTTGCCAAATCCCCCCGCCGAGCCATGTGGCCGAACTACTTGAGTTCGACGCTTGCTCCGGCAGCCTCGAGCTCGGACTTGAGCTTTTCGGCCTCTTCCTTGCTGACAGCTTCCTTGATCGGCTTCGGAGCGCCTTCGACGAGCTCCTTGGCTTCCTTCAGGCCCAGGCCGGTGATTCCCCGGACGGCCTTGATGACACCGATCTTGTTGTCGCCGAATCCGGTGAGCACGACATCGAATTCGGTCTGCTCCTCGACAGCGGCGGCTCCACCGCCGTCCCCGGCGGCGGGGGCGGCCATCACGACACCGCCGCCGGCGGGCTCGCTGCCATGGACTTCCTTGAGGTAATCCGCAAGGGCCTTGGCCTGCAGCAGCGTCAGACCGACCAACTGGTCGCCCAGGCTCTTGGTCGCGTCGTCAAACTCGGTGGCCGGGGCTTCAGTTGCTTCAGCAGTCGCCATTTCTCTCTCCCGTGGTCCGCCGGGCCCATGCAGGCCGGCACGAAAAATTTTGTGAAGTGAAAGGGTTTATCTCTCGCGGTCGAGCCGCACGCATCCTCTTGTTCAAATCCGGCAGTGCTGCCGGCTGAGCCCCGCGGCCCGGTGACGGGCGGCGGGACGTTGTGTCAGGCTGCCTCGGTTGCGTCGCCTTCCTTTTCGGAGAGGGTCTGCAACTGGCCGGCGAGTTTGCCACCCGGTCCCAGCAGGGCAGCCGACAGTCGGGCTCCCGGGCTGAGCAGCAGGCCGGCGATCTGTCCGATCAGTTCGAGGCGGCTGGGGCTCTTGCTGAGAGCCTCGACTCCCTTGGCGTCGACGACCTGGCCTTCGACGGCGCCCCCCTTGATTTCGAACTGGTCGAACTCGCGGGCCCAGCGGGTGATCTCCTTCGAGAGCTGAACGATATCCTCGCCGCCCCAGACGAGCGTCGACGGGCCCTGCATGCACTCTTCGAGCCCGGTGACCCCGACTTCGGAGAGCGCCTTTTGCGCCAGTGTGTTCTTGACGCTGAGCAGGGTGAAGCCCTTTTCCTGGGCACCCAGTCGCATCCGGTTTGCGGCGACGCCGTCCATCCTGGACACCTCGACGATGAGGAGGGTCCGGACGTCGCCCAATCGTTCACGGATGTCGTCGATGATCATCCGCTTGACTGCCTTACTCATTGTTCGCAACCTCGACAGACATCCGCAGAATGTGTTCTGGCAGCCGGTTCCGGTGCCCTGCAGGTGTTGTTAGACCAAATGGATTTGTCTTACGCGGCAACGACTGGAATCCCGGGCAACTGCGTCGCGGACAGCGTGATGCTGCGGACGTACTGCCCCTTGGCCGCCTGCGGCCGGAGAGATCGGATCAGGGTCAGCAGGGCCTCGATGTTTTCAACCAGCTGCTGCTCGGAGAAGGACATCTTCCCGACAACGCAGTGAACGATTCCGGCACTGTCGCAGCGGAACTCGACCTTGCCCGCCTTGTATTCCTTGACGGCGTTGGCGACGTCCTGGGTGACGGTACCCGCCTTGGGGGAGGGCATGAGTCCCCGCGGACCGAGGACGCGGCCCAGGGGACCGACGACACCCATCATATCGGGTGTTGCGATCGCCACGTCGAAGTCGGTCCAGCCATCCTTGATCTTGTCGGCCAGGTCCTTGCCGCCGACAAAATCGGCGCCGGCGTCCTGGGCGATCTGAATGTTGGCTCCCTGACAGAAGACAAGGACCCGCTGGGTCTTGCCGATGCCGTGCGGAAGAACGATCGATCCGCGAACGATCTGATCGGCGTGCTTGGGATCGACGCCCAGGCGAACGGCGATCTCGACGGTCTGATCGAACGGGGTCTTCTTGACACCCTTGGGGAGCCCGTCTTCCAGAGACTTCAGGGCAGTGACTGCCTGCGGCAGTTCGACGGTCCCAAGCTTCTGGAGCTTGTCCTGGATGACCTTCGCTCGTTTGGAAACCTTCGCCATGACTTCAACCTGTCTCTGGACAAACCGCGGAACCAACGCCGCGGGACGAACTGACTGCTTTCCGATCTGTTCCAACACGTCTTCGGCCGTTGCCAACAGGCGGGAACGGTTCCGCCCGCAGACGGCTAGTCGACGACTGCGATTCCCATGCTGCGGGCTGTGCCGGCGATGATCCGCGAGGCGTGATCGAGGTCGCGGGCGTTGAGGTCTTCGAGTTTGGTCCTGGCAATCTCGACGAGCTGATCCTTGGTGACCGTGCCGACCTCGTCTGCGCGGGGGTTCGCCGCCCCCTTCGCCACCTGGGCCGCCTGCTTGAGCAGTACGGCAGCCGGGGGACTTTTGACAATGAAGTCGAAGGACCGGTCGTTGTAGACGGTGATCACGACGGGGACGGTCATCCCGTTGAGTTCACGCGTCTTGTCGTTGAACTGGGAGACGAACTGCCCGATGTTCACGCCATGCGGACCGAGTGCGGTACCGACCGGCGGTGCAGGAGTTGCCTGCCCGCCCGGAACCTGCACCTTGATTTGTGCAACGACCTGCTTCGCCATCTTTCCCGAATCCTCAGCGCGGCTTTCACCCTGCCCGTGCTGAGAGCCTGTGCCCCCGGCAGCGGAACTTTCACGGAGGGTCGCCGGACGGCTGTCCGGTTCCCACCCCACCGATTACTTGTGCAATGTTCTCGTGACTCTCAATCCCCACAGAAGCCGGGAGGCCGGCTTCCAGGGAGACTGTGCCAATCGCCCTCGACATGTCGTGGTGGATCGAATCCACCGTGTCCTGTGCGGACAGCCTCCCAACCTTTCCGGTCCCGAGACGGCGAGCCGCTCCCCGGGAGATCAGATCAAGTCTCCGGCTTCTGTCCGGTGCTATCGAAATCTTTCTCCGAACTGACTCGCCGCAGGCCGACCTGGCGGTCGGAATGGCGATGCCCTTCGGTGACGGCTGTCGGGGAACCACAACGGCAGTGCCGGTCTGACCCGGGCGGCGTCGCCAGCCCCGGGTGGCGTGAATCGTGAGGACTCACGCCTTTTCGACTTGCCAGTGTTCCAGTTCGACCTCGGTTGACCGTCCGAAGATTTCGATCATCACCTTGACTTTTCCGGTGCTCTCGTCGAGAGAGTCCACCGATCCTTCGAAGTTTTCGAAGGCCCCTTCCTTGACTTTCACCACGTCCCCGACGGACACGGCGAACTTGATCTGTACTTTTTCGGGTTGTTCGCCCTGAGCCTGCTCTGCAGGCCGGCCGAGCATTCGCTCGACTTCGTGGTCCTGCATCGGCACCGGCTTTCCGGCCGACCCGGTAAAATCACCGACTCCGCTGGTCGAGCGGATGAGGTGCCAACTTTCGTCGGTCAATCGCATCTGAATCATCATATAGCCCGGGAAGAGCTTCTGCTCGCGGACTCTGCGCTTGCCGCCTTTGGTTTCAACGACTTTTTCTGTTGGAATGACGACGTCGCCGAAGTAGTCCTCCATCCCCTCGATTTTGATCCGCTTGAGGATATTGTCGCGGATCGATCGTTCGCGGTTGGTTTGCACCTTGAGCACAAACCACTGCATCTCGTCGGCTTGTCCGCCGCCGGCGGGGGTCGTTTCATCCATCAGGTCACGCATCTTCGAGAAACCATCGCCGACATTCAAGGTTCCGAAGGTGGGAAAGTGGGCGGATTTCTGCCCGCTGGCCCGCCTTGAGAGCCGGGATGCCTTATGTCCTCAGGAAACCAATGGACTGGAACACGAACGTCCACACCAGGTCGCATACGAGGAGATACACGACGAGGATGAGCATTGTGCTGAGGACGACTCCGGTTGCCCGGATGAGGTAGGTCTGGTCAGGCCAGGAGACCTTGTCCATCTCCGCCTCGACGGCGATCAGGAAATCGGCGAAGCGGGGATAATTCACAACGCGAAAGACGGCCCAGAGTCCGATGATGCCAACGGCAATCGGGACGCCGTAGCGAATCGTGGCCCAGTTCTCCTCCCATCCATCCGGAGCGCTGGCGAACAGGGTGACGGTCATTGTCCAGCAGCCCAGGAGCACGAGCACGCCCAGCGCCAGGGCCGTCATTTGACGGACCATTCGCCCCTGGGTGCGCTTGTACAGGCCTGTGGAGGCCATGGACCCCCACAGCGTGATGTCGTCCTTTGCACGTGCCATGTGAAAACTCCGTGTCCCTGAAGGCCGGACGGATCCGGTGGGGAGCGCGTCCTGCACTCCGACCTTGCCACCACAACCCGTCGTCCGTGGCCATGCAGGTCGTCAGTCAGCACGGGCGGAGGGACTTGAACCCCCAACCTGCGGATTTGGAATCCGCTGCTCTGCCAATTGAGCTACACCCCTAGAGATAGACTTCAAATGGTAAAACGGTCCACAGGCTTATATGAGGACAGATATTTCCATTCGCACTATTTCTTACGTGATTCTTTGTGCAG
>CAZUXX010000276.1:2575-5541 GCA_964624215.1 uncultured Planctomycetaceae bacterium | reverse complement strand
GGAGGCACTGGTTGCGGGACTGGGCGATGAGCTGCTGAGCGTCGAGATGCGGGAGGCTCTGGAGTCACTCGGAATGATCTGCGGGTCTGTCTACACTGACGACATCCTGGACCGCATCTTCAGCCGGTTCTGCATAGGAAAGTGATGCGCGGACTCGTTATCGGAATCGACGAAGCGGGGTACGGTCCGAACCTCGGGCCGCTGCTGGTGGGGGCCACGATCTGGGAAGTTCCGGGGGATCCCGAAACCTTCGACTTCTGGAAGTCGCTGAAGCGTGCGGTTCGCTCGGTGGTCATGGAGGACGACCGGCTGCACATTGCCGATTCGAAGGTGGTGTATCAGCCGGCACGCGGCATCGGCGAACTGGAGCGGTCAGTCCTGTGCCTGCTGGGGCTGTCCGGCACGTGGCCGCAGTGCCTGAAGGATCTGCATGCGCTGTTGTGCATTTCTGCCTGTGATTCGACCGGCACGATTCCGTGGTACCGGGACCACGATCGTCCCGTGCCGTGCGTCTGTCCGGGGGAGCGCCTTGAGAGCGGACTGAAAACGCTGCGCGGTGTGATGGAGAAGCAGGGGATTGTGCTCAGGAGAGTCGCGTGCGATCTCGTCAGCGAAGCCCGCTTCAACGATCACGTCGACCGCATGGGGAACAAGGCGGCAGCGCTGACGGACATCAGTCTGAAACTGCTCCGGAGCGTGTGGCGACCGGGTGAGTTTGACGGTCCCGTGACGGTGCTGTGCGACAAGCATGGCGGCCGCAATCACTATGCCGCTGCATTGACCGACATGCTCGAGGGGCATCTGCCGACGATTGTCAGCGAGGGGCGGCATCGCAGCGTGTACTCGTGCGGCGGGGCGACGATCTCGTTCGAGATGAAAGCAGAGCGGCACCTGCCGGTTGCCGCTGCGTCGCTCACGGCGAAGTACCTTCGCGAACTGTCGATGATGTCGATCAACGACTTCTGGAAGTCGCACCTGCCGCAGCTTCGCGAGACGAAGGGCTACCCCGGTGACTCGCGCCGGTACCGCAGCGACATTGATCCGATCCGGACCCGCCTGGGCATCCCGCTGCGCCACGTGTGGCGCGAGCGGTGATGCAGTCGCCAGGCAGGGCGGGAGACCACTGCTCGCAGCGGTGTGTCCCGGAGCCCGGCCGGAAATGATGACGGTTCAGTTCGGCAACGGTCGCAGCAGCGGGAAGAAGATCACATCCCGGATCGAGCGGCTGTTGGTCAGCAGCATGACCAGCCGATCGATCCCGATCCCCAGACCTCCGGCGGGGGGCATGCCGCACTTGAGGGCCCTGAGGAACTCGTGATCCATGCGGGCCATCGAATCCTCTTCCGACTGTCCGGCCAGTTGCGTGCGGAAGAGTTCCTCCTGCAGCTTGGGATCGTTGAGTTCGGTGTAGGCGTTGGCGAGTTCCATCCCGTTGATGAACAGCTCGAAGCGTTCGGCGACAGCGGGGTTGTCGCGCTTGCGTTTGGTGAGCGGGCAGATCGCGGCCGGGTAGTCGATGACGAACACAGGGCCCTGCAGATGGTCCTCGACACAGGCCTCGAAGACTTCGCTGACGATGACATCGGGGTGAACGCCTCCGGCATCCATCCCGGCGATGAATTCCTTCTTGATGCGTCCGGCCGCGGCCTGCTCGCGTGCCACGCGCTGCACCGCCTCGCTGTCGCTCATATCGCACCCGGTGTGCTCGCGGAAGAGGTCGGCATAGGTCCTCCGCGGCCAGGGGGGAGTGAAGTCGATCTGTGAGTCTCCCCAGGGAAGGACGAGTCGCTGTTGTTCAGCAGAGCCGGTCTGTGCTGGCGGGCGATGCGCGAGGACGGTCCTGACGGCGTTGACGACCAGTTCTTCGGTCAACTCCATCATGGTCTCGTAGTCGCCATAGGCCTGGTAGATCTCGGTCATGGTGAATTCGGGGTTGTGCGTGGCATCAATCCCCTCATTCCGGAAGACGCGGCCGATCTCATAGACGCGTTCGATCCCCCCGACCATCAGTCGCTTCAGATGCAGTTCGAGTGCGATCCGCAGGTAGAGCGGGATATCGAGCGCGTTGTGATGCGTGAGGAACGGCCGCGCAGCGGCACCTCCGGCAACGGCGTGCAGCACGGGCGTTTCGACCTCGACGAAGTTCCGCTCGCGGAGCGTCTGCCGCAGGGAATCGATGATCCGGCTGCGGAGCAGCATCCGGTCGAGCACCCCTTCGTTGTAGATCAGATCGAGATGGCGGTCGCGCAGCAGGAGTTCGATGTCCTGTGCCCCGTGAAACTTCTCCGGTGGCTGGCTCAGAGATTTGCAGAGGATGGTCAGATCCCTGACGAAGACCGAGACTTCGCCGGTCTCGGTCCGCCGCATCCAGCCATCGACGCCGAGAAGGTCCCCCAGGTCGAGCTGGCTCATCAGCTCCCACTGGGCGTCGGTCAGATCGCCGCGGGAGAACAACAACTGGATGCGTCCGGTGGCATCCTGGATATCAAAGAAGCGGAGTTTGCCAGCCTTGCGGCGGAGCATAATGCGGCCGGCGAGACGAACTTCGGGTCCGTTGACGCCACTTTCTTCGGGACACAACGGGCGCACGTCCCCGATTGGCTGATGGCCGGGGAACTTCTGCCCATACGGGTCATGCCCCAGTTCGACGATCTTCTGCAGCTTCTGCAGCCGCGCTGCCTCAAAGCGATCCGTCCCTGCACCCTTCCCCATAACCGATCTCTATAAAACGGGTTACACACAAATCTTGCTACGGAGCTGCGGGAGCTGCCGTCGCGGAGTGGAACAACAGTCAGCCAGCTGGCGTCGCCGGACGCCCGCCCGGATGCCGGAACCGTCACTGCCGGCGCAGTCGCGTTGCCCCCAGTGGTGAAGGATTCTTGCAGCTTTCCGAGCGGCTTGACACTGTTTCGGGCCCCCTGTACAAACGAATTCCGTGATTTTACGGCCAAAAACGGGCGTTTGAT
>CAZUXX010000276.1:0-2565 GCA_964624215.1 uncultured Planctomycetaceae bacterium | reverse complement strand
CTGAACGCAAGTGTTTGCCCGCAATGGACTTGAGTCTATCTTGCAGCAAGCTGGAGAGGTGTTGTTTTCGGAGGTGGGTCCGGGGTGTCAACCGGGGCCTGCCCGGGAACGGGACGGAAAGTTTCAACGTGCTGCAGGATATTGGTTTACGAAGACAGAGGACGTCGGGAATCCCGCGTCCGGTTGTGCCTGCGGGAATCGAGAGGGAACAGGATCTCATTCGTCGCAGCATCGATCGCCGCCGACGTGCCCGCGGCGAGCGGTCCTGACGGCTTACTTCATCTGGTAGACAATGGCCAAGAAGACCGCCTCCCGCAAGTCGCCGGACCGCAAGGCATCCCCGTCCCCGAAGAAGCAGGTCAAGAAGGCCGTGCCCAAGAGGACTTCAGAAAGCTCTTCGTCCTCGAGCAAGCGGGCTGCGACAGGAGGGCGGAGCAAGAAGACCGTCAAACGGAAGAAGCCGGTCGACCCGGCAGCACGTCTGGACGCTCTGGATCGTGAGCTGATCCGGCTGGCGAACGAGCGGGTGGCCCTGACGATCGAACAACTGGAGCAGGCGCGTGAGGGTGGCCTGTCGCTGCATGATCCCCGCGTCGAGCAGGAAGTGCTGGCCCGGATCGAAGAGGCGAACACCGGCCCGGCGACACCGACTGCCCTGCGGGCGATGTTCCGCGAACTGGTGAGTGTTGCCCGTTCGAAGGCCAGATCGCTTCGCGTGGCGTACCTGGGGCCGGCCTTCAGCTTTACGCATCTGGCTGCCATTGAGCGGTTCGGCAAGTCAGCCGATCTGGTTCCGGTGAACACGATTGCCTCGGTATTCGAGGAAGTGAACCGGGGGCATGTGCATTACGGGATCGTGCCGATCGAAAACAGCACCGACGGCCGCATCGTCGACACGCTGGATATGTTTACACGTCTGCCGCTGCGGATCTGCGGTGAGGTGCAGATGGCGATTCACCACAATCTGCTGTCGCGTTCTCCGCGGGGTGAGATTGTGGAGATCTACAGCAAGCCGCAGGCGTTGTCGCAGTGCCGCGACTGGTTGGCGCGGAACATGCCTCGCGCCACGCAGATTGAGGTCACGAGTACCTCGACGGCGGCTCAACTCGCCCGGGACAAACCCGGAGCCGCGGCGGTGGCCAGCCGTCAGGCGGCGATCCAGTACGACCTGGACATCGTGGCGGACCGGATCGAAGACAACCCGAACAACATCACGCGATTTGCAATTATCGGCGATGAAGAGACCAAGCCGACAGGGCGTGATCGCACGGCACTGCTGCTGCAGATTGCCCACACCCCCGGGTCGTTGTCGGAGGCGCTGACCGCGTTCAAGGAGAACAAGATCAACCTGACGTGGATCGAGTCGTTTCCTCTGCGCGGTCCCGAGGTGGGCTACCTGTTCTTCCTCGACTTTGAAGGTCACGAGCGCGACCCGAAGGTTCGCAAGGCGCTCGAGGCACTGGAGAAGCAGGCCCTCCGGCTGGAGGTCCTGGGGTCGTACCCGCGTTCCGAACCGATCGAGTGATCCCTGCGATCGGAAGAGTCGCGTCCCGAGGTCCTGCCCGGTGTGCCGCACCGGTCCACCGGAATTGCTGAAGTTGCCGCCATGTCATCCGCACGCTCCCGATCGAAGCGCCGTTACTGGCTGCTGAAATCCGAAGCCGACTGTTACTCGATCCACGATCTCGCCGCCGAGAAGGATCAGACGACGTTCTGGGACGGTGTGCGGAACTACCAGGCGCGGAACATGCTCCGCGACGACTTCCAGGTGGGCGACCGGGCGTTCTTCTATCACAGCAATGCCGATCCGCTGGTCATCGCGGGGACGGTGGAAGTGGTTCGCGCAGGCTACCCCGATCACACCGCCTTCGACTCCAGCGAGAAGCATTACGATCCCAGGAGCGATCCCGAGAACCCGACGTGGTACATGGTCGATGTGAAGCTCGTGCAGATCTTTGACCCGCCTGTCGAGCGTGAGGTTCTGAAGCAGGACGAGGCGCTGGAGGGGATGGAACTGCTGCGACGCGGTTCGCGGCTGTCGGTGCAGCCGGTGACTCCGGAGCAGTGGAAGCGGATTCACAAGCTGGCCGGCGTCCCCGACCGCTGACGGCGCAGTACCGACCGGCAGGAGAGCCTGTGGCCTCGAAACCACTTTACCGGCGCAAGTGGGTCAACCTCACGCTGGGTCTGGTTGTGACGTTCGGGTGTCTGGCGTGGGCGTTTCTGGCGATGGCCCGTGACCAGCCTCCGGGAGACGTTTTCCGCTCAATCGGCAACGCGTTCGGGCAGGCCGACTACCGTACGCTCCCGGTGATGTGGGGGCTCGTCTTTCTGTTCTACTGGCTGAAGGCAGGACGCTGGACGGTGCTGTTGCGGCCGCTGGGGGACTACACACACCGGCAGACCTTTCCGCCGGTGATGATCGGGTTTGCCTTCAACAATCTGTTGCCGGCGCACCTGGGGGAGTTCGTGAGGGTGTATGTGTTCGCCCGCAAGGAGCAGCTCCCGCAGGCCGCCGTGTTGTCGAGCGTCAACACCACCGATCCGCTGAAGTCTCCGGCCACC
>CAZUXX010000275.1:0-5541 GCA_964624215.1 uncultured Planctomycetaceae bacterium | reverse complement strand
GAGGATATCTTCGGTCATGCAGGCCTTTCGTTCGGCCTCGGTACAGGGGCCGAAGATCGCATGCAGCAGTTTCTGCTCAGCGGTCAACTCAACTTCGTCTTCAGCCATTGGGTTCCCTTGTTGAACTAAAACGGAACATCATCCAGATCGACCTCCGCCCAGATCGGACTCGGTTCAGGCTTCGGGCCGAGTTTGCAGCTGTGAATCCGTTCGAACTTCTCGCCGGCGACAGAACGGACCGTCACAGATTCCGTATGAGCCAACGCCCCGTTGTTGGCCAGGTCGGCCGCTTCCTGAGCGGTCTCCGGGACCGGGTCGGGAGAGCGGGCGTGCCACCATTGCTCGGCTTTGCGCCGGGCCCAGCCGGTATGTTCGATGCAGATCCATTCGCTGACCCAGTAGTCGAGACCGAGCCGGTAATCGACTCGCAGCGTTCTGGGAGCATCCTCCGGTGCATCTTTCTTCGTATGGACGCTGTACCGGATGTCCCGGACGTCAAACTCAGCATCGCTGACCTGGCCCGACAGGACACCGGCGCTGGAGGCCTGAGACTCGTGTTTCTTTCGCTCCGGCGGCGGGAACTCGTGTCCGCACTGCGGGCAGATCGAATACGCCGGGGCAATCAGTGCCCGGCAGGAGGGACATTCCTTTGCTGGGGCCGGTCCATCACCATCGCCGCGTTTCTCGACGACCTGCAACTGGTCCACCGGACCATGCCGGAGCACATTCCCGCCGTAATCCAGAACCAGGCAGTTCGCCTTGCCGGGATGCAACCGGAACCCGCGACCGACCATCTGGTAATAGAGACCCGGCGAGAGCGTCGGCCTCAGCAGTACCACGCAGTCGACGTTCGGCGCATCGAACCCCGTCGTCAGAACGTTAACGTTGCACAGGTATTTCAGCGGCGGCTGCCGAAACAGGCCCTTTGACTCGCCTCGGAACCGCCGCAGCAGCTGATCCCGTTCGCCATCGGGGGTCTCGCCGCAGACGAACCCGCATTCGATACTGTGTTTCTCTTTGAGGACTTCGCAGACGTGGCGACCATGCTGGACTCCGCTGGCAAAGATCAGCACTGACGTGCGGTCCCTGGTGACCTCGACGATCTCCGCACACGCGGCCTCGACCAGAGCGGCATCGTCCATCGCCGCTTCGACTTCACTGGCGACGAATTCGCCAGCGCGAACGTGCAGTTGGCTCGTGTCCGCCTTCGCGATCCCCGCTTTGGAAATCAGCGGTGACAGAAAGCCGTCAGCGATCAACTGCCGGACGCCTACCTCAAAGCAAACTGCGTTGAGAAAGTGATCGTCACGGCAAATGGGACCGGCATCGAGCCGGAACGGCGTAGCGGTGAACCCGACGACACGGACGTGCGGATTGAGGATCTTCGCATCGGCCAGGAACTGTCGATACATCCCTTCGCCGTCAGCGGGAATAAGATGGCACTCATCCACGAGGATCAGATCAAAGGCATCGAGATCGCAGGCCCGTTTGTAGACCGACTGAATTCCTGCCACGATGACTGCGTGCTGTGTGTCCCGGCGTTTGAGTCCGGCAGAGTAAACTCCGACCGGCAGGTCCGGGCAGACCTGTTTCAGCTTGTCGACCGACTGCTGCAGCAGTTCTTTGACGTGCGCCAGGATCAGCACGCGACCATTCCAGGTCTGGACGGCATCTCGGCAGATGGTTGCCATGACCGGCGTCTTGCCGCCACCTGTCGGGATCACGACGACCGGATTGTCATCGTGATCACGCAGGTGCTGATATACCGCATCAACGGACTGCTGCTGATAAGGACGAAGCGTCACCGCCGCGGGCGGTTTGTCGCCGTGGAGAGTCGATGCGGATGGGATCGCTTCTCGCGGCATGCTCAATAGACCTCGTAAACCTTGATGCGGGGCTTGAACCGGCGACTGCGGCAGGGATTGCTCCACCAGTCCCAGAACTGGTCCTCGATTTCGTCGAGAATCAGCTCGCAGACTTCGTCGGGCGAACAGGCTTCGCCCGTCCCTTCCGGGGTGGTGATCTTGAACAGGAAGTAGTGTTCGAATCCGAATTCATTGGGATCGAACTCTTCGACCTCCTCGAATTCTTCGAGCGGGACAATGCTGGACATGGCTGGTCGTCTTTGTGATCGGGGATGTACGGAGCGATCTGAATCTCGGCGCGGGGCTCGGCGGACTTGTCGTGCATCTCGACGACGCCTTTCTTGATCTGGCTGTCGTCGGCAAAGATGCCGGCGTGCTGGCACGCGTCCCACAGGGCCTTGTGAAAGTTGTCCCAATCCCTTCGGCGGCGATCGGGGGGATAGAGATCCAACTGGACCTGGAGTGGGCCAGAAAGAGGCTGGCCGACCCGCCCCGCGAGGAGAGCGCAGACCGCTTCGCGGTACTGTCTCCCTTCGCGGCTGAGGAGCGTGCGATAGCCAACATGCCGGTAATACCGGTTGACGCTCGGCGGGAACGGCAGCACAAACTGAAGCACGGCTACCGCATCTGTCGCACTGCGAGGGAAGGACATAGCGATGTCCCCAGTCGACAGGCTCACGCCCGTTTCCACGGCGGCGTGGAGGAGTGGCTCACGGCCTTGGCCGGAGCCGGAGAGGATGCGGGCGTCGTCGCCGCCACGGCATCACGCTTCTTGTAACTCTTGATGACGTTCGTCAGTTCATCAGTGTCATCCCGCTTCTTGCACGCGACCTTGGCCACGAGCGGCAGGTCGTGCAGTTCGCAACTGTCCTTCGGCTGCAAGACCCCGACCGCCCGGCAGATCGCCGACAGCGTCCCCTTGGCGATCTTGACCGTGGTCTCGTTGGCGTTGTTCAGATTCAGTCGATCCCAGAGTTTCCGTCCCTGGTACGGCCCCTCGATCACCTGCAGCTCGAGTTCGAGGTACGCACCATCACCCGCCTTGGTCGGCTTCATCTCCGACGTCGTGATGATGCAGAGATAGTCGCCGTTCGGGATCGGATCGAACGAGTCGTTCGGTTCCACGGTCTGGGCGTCGAAGCCACGCAGGTCAGCCATGTGAGAGTCCTCAGGTTGAAGATTAAAATTGGATCAGGCGGCAGCAGGGGCGCTGCGGACAAACAGAGATCACGGGTCAGCTGGCGGAGCCGAGATGCTCCGCATACACCCGGAAGTCGAGTGGCATCTCTTCCGGCAGGCTCATCCGGTTTTTCGCCATGTGGGCCGGCCGTTCCGTGGTCCGGATGATCCGGTCGCCGGTGCCGATCCCGCGGGTTCGCGTCTTGTCGAACCCTTCCTCGGTCTGCTTGGTGTGGACCTTGTAGGTCGCGAACAGCACCTCGTCGCACCACTCCTGAATCAGCGCCGAGGCATGCTTGTTGAGACGGGGCGAGTACCGGTCGTAAGCATCGGTTTCCGGATTCTCGAACCGCTCGATCTTGGCATGGGCAATCAGGATCACCATCATCCCCCGCTCGTTCCGCAGGGCGTTCAGGCCATCCAGCACTTCCCGCCACGGTTCCAGGGCATAGGTGTAGCCCTTCGCGAACCCGTAATCTTCGATCGACATGATGTCCCGCCCCCGATCCGTCGCCGGCCGTCGGCGAATCACTTCCTTCCAGATCAGTTGCTCGAGCCAATCGGCGGAATCGACCACGACGGTCCGGAAATCATGCGGCTCCGAATAGAGTGCCATGATCGCCGCCATGACGTCATCGAATGATTCCGCCAGCGGGAACCTGGCGGTTTCGAGGTTCGCGAGGCCATCTTCGGTTTGAATGAACACCGGCTGGGGAGCCATTGCCCCGAACGTGCTCTTCCCGATCCCGTGGACCCCGTACAGCATGACCCTGCGGGGAGCCTGCTGCCGACCGGTCTGAATGCGACTCATCAGTTCCATTGATTGACCTTGTTGAAAGTTGAGGTGTGGAGAGAGGAAGAAGGACTCAGGCATCGCCGTAATCGGCCCGTTCGAAGGCCTCACGGATCACCTGCAGGCGATCGCGAACGGTGCGTCGTGACAGCCCGAGACGGCGGGCGACCTCGCACACGTTGCCCGTCTTCAGCTCGCGAGCGGTTTCTTGGATCTCGGGCGGTAGCCGCGACAGCACGAATTCGACATCGAGAGACAATTCAATCGCGGGGGCCGGGTCCGGTTGGATGCAACCCGCCGGCAGCGATCCCTCTTCGTCGTTGAGCAATTCCTCGATCGGAAGCCCCTCCGTCGGGACCGCTTCAAGCTGGCGCTGCTGGTCGCGAACCAGATCCGCGACGGTCCGGCCGATCGCCCAGGAGATGAACTCCGTGGGGGAACATTCCGTCGGGTTGAACTTCGGCCAGCGCTCCAACAGCGACAGCAGGAGTTGCTGTTCAATGTCATCCTGGTCCGATGACGTGAATCCGAAATGGCCGACCAGTTCCTTGGATTTCTTCTTGGCGTACCAGGTGGCGTAGCACGCACCCTTGGTGTGCGGGTGCCCAAACGGCGACGACGGCATAGTGTCTCCCTGCGGAATTGGGTTCTGCCGCCCCAGCACTGG
This sequence comes from uncultured Planctomycetaceae bacterium, assembly GCA_964624215.1. GTDB lineage: Bacteria > Planctomycetota > Planctomycetia > Planctomycetales > Planctomycetaceae > CAZUXX01. The sequence continues at coordinate 1,037 of CAZUXX010000275.1, read as the reverse complement.
CGAGGCACGTCATCAGCGGGAGACGTCCATCAGCCGGAAACTGTCGTGCTCTGGTCGTCGCGGTGAGCGACTCGCGGCCTACACAAAGTTATTAGCCGCTCGCAAGTCTGATTTTCGGACTTTCCACCAAAGTCACATTGGATTCCATATTGGGGACATGTCCCCAATGTGGACGCAATATTGCGTCCATCTGGTGTCCCCGATCGCCCATATGGACGCCATATGGAGCCAATGTGACTTTCATGTCCCCAATGCGTCCGCGTAGAGACCGTGTCCCCGATCAGACCGGATTCTCCCTCACCGTGGTCAGCACGTCGCTGGCCAGCCAAACCTGTGAGAGGAGAAATCCGAGATGGACGCGAAGAAAGAACTGACGATCGAAGAGAAGCTGGAACTGGTCCGCAGCCGGGCAATCCGCTTCGGCCTGAAACGGCACGACCTCGAAGATGCCGTCCAGGACGTCATCATCGACTTGCTCGAATTCACTCCAGATCCCAGCAAGACGAACGGTGCAAGTGAATCGACGGTTCTCATTGCCGTCATTGATCGTCGGCTGATGGAGTGGCTCAGAACGCAGAAACGCTATCAGGACATGGTCGAGCGTTGCGGGGCCATGCTGCCTTCCGACGACGAGCTGCTCTGCGAAAGCAGCGTGGAAGCGAGTGACGCGGCTCTCGATGTCGCCGCTGTGCTGGCCGATCTGCCTGAGTTCGAGCAGCAGGTTGGGCGAATGCTCTCCGAAGGGCACAACGCCACGTCGATCGCACGTGAACTGGGAGTCAAACGCCCCGTCGTCTGCGAGGCCATGACCGCGATTCGCGAGCGGCTTACCAGCGCTGGACTCGGCGGCGAGGAACTCGCATGAACGAGTTCAACGACATCGCGAATCCTGCTTCGTCTGGCGGCGACATGACTGGATTCTCGTCGCCGGATGAGCCAGGACTGTGTGTACCCGTGCCGATCCGCCGGCCATTGTCCCTCGCCTGGGTTTCGGACGAGTTGATCGCCGAAACCCGGCGGCTTTGGTCGGCCCGGTA
>CAZUXX010000274.1:472-5551 GCA_964624215.1 uncultured Planctomycetaceae bacterium | reverse complement strand
CGATCTTCGAGAAGTCGAGAATGTCGTTGATGATATCGAGCAGCGACTCGGCCGACGTCCGGACCGTTTCGAGATAATCCCGCTGTTCGTGCGACAGATCTGTATCGAGCACGAGTTCGGTCATCCCGATGACGGCATTCATCGGCGTGCGGATCTCGTGGCTCATATTCGCCAGGAACTCTCCTTTGGCTTTATTGGCAACCTCGGCGGTTTCCTTGGCACGCCGCAGTTCCTCCTCTGCCAGCTTGCGGTTGGTGATGTCGTGGGCGATGCCGATGAGGCCGATGATCTGTCCGTCGGAATTCTTCAGCGGGACTTTCGTCGTTTGCACCCAGCGGTGTTCGCCCTGATCGTCCTGAAAGTGCTCCTCCTGGTTGATCAGGGCGTTGCCGGACTGCAGCACGCGGATGTCATCCTGGTGATAGCTGTCGGCGAGTTCCTGCGGACGGAAGTCGTAATCGGTCTTGCCGACCAGATCCTGCTCAGACTGGCAGCCATACATCTCGGCCAGCTGCTGATTCACGGTGACGAAGCGGCAGTCGAGATCCTTGATGAAGATCAGGTCGGGAAGGTGATCGATGAGGGTGCGCAGACGGTCCCGCTCGATATGCAGGATTTCCTGCATCTGGTGGTGCTCGGTGATGTCGCGTGAGATGCCCAGCGTGCCGACGATCCGCCCGAGGGGGTTTCTCAGCGGGACTTTTGTCGAGGAGACCCAGCTGATCCGACCATCGGGCCAGACGAGACGTTCTGTCATCGCCGTGAGCGCTTCGCCCGTTTTGATGATCTGCTGTTCCGCCTGCAGGGCCGCGGTGGCATGTTCGTCAGGGAAATAGTCGAAGTCGGTCTTGCCGATGGCATCGGCCGGGTCCGACAGGCCCGAGCGGACTGCCTTGGCCCGGTTGATCAGCAGGTAGCGGCCCTCGAGATCCTTGAAGTACACGTTGTCGGGGATGGCATCCATCAGTCCTTCGAGCAACTGGGTCTGCTGCTCGAGTTCCCTTTGGATTCGTTCCCGGCGGGTGATTTCCTGTTCCAGACGTTCGACGCTGGTGTGCAGTTCGCTGGTTCTTTCGCTGACGTGAGCATCGAGCGAGGCATTCACCTCCAGCAGCGTCTGCTCCTGGCGTTTCCGCTGGATGGCCAAGAGCGTCACCGTCCACAGGACCAGCAGTGCGAGGGTGCGGTTGACCAGAAGCGGTCCCCACCCCAGTGGTGAATCAGAGAAGACTCCCCCGGCGATTGTCAGAATCGTTGCGGCGACCGTGAACGTGAGCGTCGGAGCTGGCTGCGGCCCCGGGAGGGTCAGCAGCAGGACAACGACATACAGCGACTCGACGGCGACCCCGGGCGGAGCGATGAGATCGGTGGCAAAAACGATGATTGCCAAAGCGGTGGTGGCGAGCGCGCGCCACGATCGATTCCGACTGGATTGATCCATCGGCCACTCACATCGGCTCCTGTGAGGGAGTTCATTCGCATCTCGTCCGGACTGGTCGATATTGCGTCACAGACGTGTCTGTGACGTAGGGTTTCGTCAACACGCACCCGGGATCAGATTCCGACGATCCCGCGTGTCCCGGAAACCCGTCCCATGGTCGAACTCCTGACACGTCTGGCTGACGTCGCCGTCTCGAATGGCTTCGTGACGGCCATGGCTGTCGTCTGTCTTATCCAGTATGGGCTGCACCTGCACCAGCGGTACCGGTCTCACCGCGAGGCGTGTCAGCTACGCGATCAACTGGAAGCGTTACAAACGGAATTATTGTACGCGTCGTCAGATTCGGCACGGGGTGCGATCGAACATCGCCTGCTCCGGAACTTCGTCACCGAGCGGGATCTCGACGTCGCCCTGCGAACACTTCTGCAGACGTACCTTGCCAATGACGCCGGCGGACTTGCCGCCTATGTCCTCATCGGCGATTCGTGCGTCGTTCGCCAGTCGATCGGCTTGAGCGACGCGGCTCGTGGCGGGCTGACGATCGACGGCTGCCTCCTGCAGCGACTGCGGAACGAGACGGCCATTACGCTGGAAGGAGACGAATTGCGCAGAACCCACCTGTGGGGCTCGCTGCAGGACTCCGATCGGTCCCGGATCAGCCAGTTGCATCTTGTCCGGGCAGGAGACAGCGGGCTGGTTGTCGACGCGCTCCTGCTGTCGACGGCACTGCATCCACCGAAGGCGGCCATCACCCGACAACGTGATCTCGCGGCCCGGGTGCTTGCGGGAATCGCGCCTCACGTCCGGCGGGCGCTCGCGATCGAAGAGGATCATCAGGAACTGCGAATCACGCGTGAAATCCTCGAACTGCGTTCCATTGTCGATCTGGAATACCACTCGCCCCTGGAGATGCTTCGCGAATTCACCAAGCGATTGGCCGTGGTGACCGGATTCGATCAGGCCACGGTCTATACCGCAGCAAACGGATCGCAGCAGCTCGATTTGCTGGTGCGGTATACCGAGCAGGACCAGGCGCTCGACGGCGAGCACTGGAACGAGTGCGAGTAGGAGTACGCACAGGAGCCTGGAGTTCTTGATCGCTTTCGCCGGTTCGACACACGATCAGGAAGCCGGAGTCAACGCAGGTCCCCGTTCGGGGAAATCGTGACGGCTCCGATGATCCATCGCGGACGCAGGGTCGGCCTGCTGTGTCTTAGCCGCGCGGCATATTGCCCTCTGGCAAGCGTGGAGCAAAACCTGATCAACTGGGCCGCCGAATACCTGCTGGAAACAATCCTGCGGATGGCCGACCGCGTGATGGTTGAGGAACGGGCACGGCGGGATGCCCTGACGGGGCTTGCCAACCGGCATGCGTTCGACGCGGCACTTCTGGAACAGTTGCAACTGTCGGCGCGGGACGACTCGTCGTGTGCCTTGATCATGTTCGATCTCGACCACTTCAAGCGGATCAACGACGAACTTGGTCACCTGGCCGGTGATGAAGCATTGCGAACGGTGTCTCAGGTGCTCCGGAAGACAATGCTCGCCCAGGTGTCGCGGCGGCCACCGCTCATTGCCCGCTATGGCGGAGAAGAGCTGGCAGTCATTCTGCCACAAACCGGCCTCGAGGATGCCGCCCGGATTGCCGAATTGCTGCGGGAACGGATCGCCGAGGAACCGATCAGGTTCGAGGACACTGTGTTCCACGTGACGGTCAGTGGAGGGCTGGCTGTTGCTCCCGAGCATGGCCGCTCCCCGCGGCAACTGATCAGTGCCGCCGACGAGTCGCTGTACCGGGCAAAGCGCTCCGGCCGCGACCGGATCGAGCAGCCGACGCTCCTGGCGGAGGTGGTTCGCTCCGGCGAGTACGTCAGCTGAAATTGGTGGCTGCCTCACGTTGGTCGGACGACATTGCACGGGGAGTCGCCAGTGACCTCGTCGTTACGACGCATCGGGATCGACCCCGGCATTGGCCTGAACGGGCAACTGGTCGGGGTCTCACTGGACGATCAGGCGTCGAGCGGCTGTAGTGTGCGGTATGGACTCCGACCTTCTGAATTCGGCCCGGCAGACCCCGTCTCCGCTCGACGGAGAGCGGGTGACATTTACCGGCACACTCGCGTCAATGACCCATGCGGAAGCGGCTGCGCTGGTCGCCCGCTTCGGCGGCGAAGCGGTCGATCACGTGTCTCGCGCGCTGACGCTGCTCGTGATCGGAGAAGAGGGCTGGCCGCTCGATGACGACGGACGGCACTCGCTGAAATTGCGGCAGGTGCTTGATCTTCAGGCGAAAGGAGGCTCCGTCCGGATTGTGCAGGAGTCGGATTTCCTGCGGATCGTGAACCTGGAGCCCGAGCGGGAAGAGGTCCGCCGCCTGCATACTCCGGCAATGCTCTCGCAACTGCTGGAAGTTCCAGTCCATGTGATCCGGGGCTGGGAGCGTGCCGGACTGATTCGTGCTGTACGGCGAGTCCACCGGTTGCCCTATTTCGACTTTCGCGAGGTTGCTGGCGCGCGGCGACTGAGCCAGCTCTTGCAGGCCGGAGTCAGCCGCGAAGAAATCGAACGGTCACTTCGCAGTCTGCCTGCTCTTCGAGAGAGTGACAGACCGCTGGAACAACTGGACATTCTGGCGCAGGATCGCCGGGTGGTGATCCGGGATGAGCACGGGCTGCGTGACGTTCGGGGGCAGAGGCTGCTGCCGTTTGATTCACAGTCGCCTGCGGGGGAGGACTCGTCAGACGATCAACCCGCAGTCCTCTCGTTTCTCGAATCGCGGCGCAATGCTGCCGAAGCGGAACGCAAGGACTGGTTTATCGAAGGTTGCCGCTACTCCGACGAGGGAGAACTTGCAGCTGCGGTCGAAGCCTTTCGTCTGGCACTGATGCGGGAACCCGAGAATCCCGAAGTGCATTTTCACCTGGGCGATGCGCTGTACCGTCAGGGGCGGATCGATGCGGCCCTCGAGCGGTTCTATGCCGCGGTCGAACTCGATCACGATTATCTCGAAGCCTGGACGCAGATCGGCTCGGTTCACCGGGAACTCGGGGAGCCGTTGAGTGCGATTGACGCGTTCCTGGTGGCGATCGATATCCACGATGAGTTTGCCGAGGCCCACTTCCAACTGGCTGAGACCCTCGCAGAGCTGGGACGTGACGACGAAGCGGTCGAACACTGGGAGGCCTACCTGGCCTGTGACGACCGGGGCCCGTGGGCCGATCTGGCCCGGCAGCGTTTGCACGGGGAATGCGTCAGTTAGACGCGGGACCGGCTGGCACGCGGTCGCCGGGGGCGGCCGCGGCGACTTCGACGCTTTTCTTCCGTCTGGCCGTTGTGTTAGAACGAAGTCAGCTCGCTGGCATCGATTCTGGCTGATGTCGACTGACGAACGAGTGATTCTCTCCCGCAGAGAACCAGTTGCCTCCCGATTCGTATTGCCGTGCGACCGCGGCCGTGAGGTGACGTTTGACCGGAGTTCGCCGTGCGCTGGACACTGACTGTTGCTCTCGTCCTTGTCTGTGCCGAGTGCCCTGCACAAGACTCCGCCCGGATTCTGCCGGGAGAGTTCCATTTGTCGAACAAGGAGGCGCGGCAACGTCTGATCGTCCAGACGACTGACGGGGACCGGCTGCTGGGCC
>CAZUXX010000274.1:0-462 GCA_964624215.1 uncultured Planctomycetaceae bacterium | reverse complement strand
GATCAGGGAGGTCCAGTGGACGTCGCGGGATCCCCGGGTGGCCACTGTGGATGACGAGGGGGTCGTCCAACCGCAGTCCAACGGAAACACCGAAATCGTTGCGCAGATCGGACAGCAGGAGCTGACGGCAACAGTGACCGTCAGCGGGATGGAAGACGCGTTCGTCTGGAGCTTCCGCAATCATGTTCTTCCCGTGCTGGCAAAGTCAGGCTGCAACATGGGGGCCTGTCACGGGGCACTGGCCGGGAAGGGAGGATTTCGACTCTCGCTGCGTGGATACGATCCTCCGAGTGATTACTTCAATATCGTCCAGCAGGATCGTGGCCGCCGCGTCGAGTTTTCCGACCCGGGGCGGAGTCTGTTTCTGACGAAGCCGTCAGGGGCGATTCCTCACAAGGGCGGGGTCCGTTTCGAGCCCGATTCGCTGGACTACCGGATACTGGCGGAGTGGATTGCCTATGG
>CAZUXX010000273.1:0-5551 GCA_964624215.1 uncultured Planctomycetaceae bacterium | reverse complement strand
AAGCTTGATGCCGCGAACACCACGGGAGTTGCGGCCCATTGCGCGGACGTCGGACTCCGAGAAACGGATCGCCATTCCCTGCGCGGTGCTGAGGACGACATCTTCACCGGGAGAGACCTTGACGACGTCGATCAGCTTGTCGCCTTCTTCGAGCCTGATGGCGATGATGCCTCCCTTGAGCGGGCGGCCATAGGCCTTGAGGGCGGTCTTCTTGACGTACCCGGAGCGGGTGGCCATCAGCAGGTACCGTTCGTCGTCGAATTCGCGTACGTCGATACAGTCCTGCACACGTTCTCCCTCGGAGAGGTTCAGCAGGTTCACCAGTGCGCGCCCGCGTCCGGTGCGGGCCTGCAGTGGCAGGTCGTACACCTTCTGCCAGTACACTTTTCCGAAGTTGGTGAAGAACAGCAGCCAACTGTGCGTACTGGAGACGAACAGGTGCTCGACCGGGTCTTCCTCGTCGGAGCGGGCACCCCGGATCCCCTTTCCGCCGCGGTGCTGCGCCTTGTAGACGGACAGTGCCGTGCGTTTGACATACCCCCGGCGGGTGAGGGTCACGACCATCGGCTCTTCGACGATGAGTTCTTCCTTGTTGACGTCGGTCAACTCTTCGTCGGAGATTTCCGTCCGCCGCGGGGACGGGAACCGTCGTTTGAGGTCGTCCATCTCGTCGTGGATCAGCGCGAGGATCCGCGACTCGTCCCCCAGCAGATAGAGGTATTCGCTAATGTGTTCGAGAAGCCCGCGGTGTTCTCCCTGCAGGTTTTCGCGTTCCAGGCTGGCAAGCGAGCCGAGCTGCATCGAGACGATCGCTTCGGACTGGTTCGGCGAAAGGGAGTAGGTTTCGCTGACTCCCTGTTCTGCCTGAAACTCGGCGAAGCCGTCCTCTCCCAGAGCCCGCGCGACGAGTTCGGCGGGCACCTGGATGGCCTGCAGCCGCACCTTGGCTTCGGCACGGCTGGGTGAATTGCGAATCGTCTGGATCACCTGATCGATGTCGATCTGGGCGATCAGCAGACCTTCGACGGTGTGTTTGCGGCGGCGTGCCTCGGAGAGGAGGTACTCGGTGCGACGACGCAGGACGGTCGACCGATGCCGAATGAATTCCTGCAGCAGTTGGGTGATGGTGAGGGTTTCCGGCCGGTTGGCGACCAGAGCGAGCAGGATGAGGCTGACGGTCGTCTGCAGCGGTGAGAACTTCCACAACTGATTGAGCACGATGTCGCGGTCGGCATCGCGCTTGAGGTAAATGTGGAGCCGAACCTGCCAGGAGGGAGTCTTGCGATCGGTGTAGTCGACGATGCGGGAGATGCCCTCGATGCGGTCGTCCTTGACGAGCGCTTCGAGTTTTTCCTTGATGCGGTCGCGGGTATCGAGGTAGGGGATTTCGCGAACGACAATGACGTCGGTGTTTTTCTCGGTTTCGAACTCGACTTTCGCCCGGAGTGTCAGCGTCGACCGGCCGGTGAGATACCCTTGGCGGATCCCGTAGCGACCACAGATGACTCCCCCGGTGGGGAAGTCGGGTCCGGGGAGCACTTCGAGGATTTCGTCGAGGGTGGCGTCGGGGTTATCAATCAGCAGCTGGACGGCATTGGCCACCTCGACCAGATTGTGCGGGGGAATGCTGGTCGCCATCCCGACGGCGATTCCCTGCGACCCGTTCACCAGCAGGTTGGGGAACCGGGCGGGGAGCACGACCGGCTCGACATTGCGCTGGTCGTAGGTCGGGACAAAATCGACCGTATCCCGATCGATGTCGGCGAGCATTTCGGCAGCTGCGGCCGACATGCGGGCCTCGGTGTATCGCATGGCCGCGGGACCGAGTCCGGCGATGGAGCCGAAGTTCCCCTGCTTGTCGACGAGCGGCTCGCGCATCACCCAGTCCTGCGCCATGCGGACGAGGGTGGGATAGATGACGGCTTCGCCGTGGGGGTGATAGTTCCCCGAGGTATCGCCGGAGATTTTGGCGCACTTGATGCGTGCGGAGTTTGGCCCCAGGTTCAGGTCGTTCATGGCGACGAGAATTCGCCGCTGGGCCGGTTTCAGACCGTCGCGTGCATCCGGCAGGGCGCGGCTGATGATGACCGACATCGCGTAGGTGAGATAGCTTTGCTGCATCTCCTCGCGAATGTCGAAGGGCTCGATCCGCCCGACTGCATTGCCGACGGCCCCATGACCGTTGCCACCCTGTTCGTCCGCGGATGGATCCTGCGGAACGTCATCCTGAGGGGGGGTCTCATCTGCCAACGAAATGCTCCCTGCGAGAGGCCCGCACAGCGGGAAATCTGCGGGCCTGAACCGGTCAACCAGAGTGTCGCCGACCTCGTCACAGAGGCGACCGGCGCGTGTCTGGCGCTAAAGCGGAATTTTAGGCATCCGGCGCGAAATCACAACGGCGGCGGCACGAAGTTTTGATCGCATAAAATCATTCCAGATAGCCACTTACGTCGCCGAATCCACCAACACAGCGACCTGTGCGGAGATCGCCTCTTCTCGCCCGATGGGACCGACGAGTTCCCCGGTCTTCGCCTTCACGTTGACGCACTCGGGCGGCAGCTGAAGGAGGGACGAAATTCGCTCGCGGATGGCGGGTTTCAGCGGGCTGAGCTTCGGTTTCTGGGTGAAGACGATCGCGTCGACGTTGATGATCCGGTACTTGCGGATGTGGAGTTCCTGAAGCACCTGTTCGAGCAACCGGGCCGAGTCTGCCCCCTGCCAGGCGGGGTCGGTGTCAGGAAACCATTCGCCGATGTCTCCCAATGCCGCGGCACCGAGCAGGGCGTCGATCAATGCATGCAGGAGGACATCGCCATCGCTGTGTGCGACGCAACCATGGGAATGGGGAATCTTAAGACCACCGATCCACAGCGGAAGTCCTTCCTGCAGCCGATGGGTATCGTGGCCGATGCCAATGCGGATCATGTTTGATCAGTCCCTTTCGTTCGGGAGCCATGCCTGCCTTGCGGCAGGAGGACGCCGCCAGCGCCGTGGTACGCCGGAGCCACTCTAGTTGGCCCCGACGATCTCGACGTTTGCGCGGGGGACGGTCACGGTCGTTCCGTCGGAGCAGCGCACTTCGAGGACGCGTGCTTTCGAGCCGCTTTCGAGGACCTGGGGTTCCGGGGGGAGGGCGGTGACTGTCCCGAGCCGGCCGAACCACGGATCCCGGATGATTCTCACTTCGGCCCCTACTTCGAGTACGCCTCCCCCGGTTGCGACATCGGCGTCTCCGTCGGAAGAGTCGATCGGGACGAGAATCTCCGGCCGGAGGACCCCGGCGCGAATTTGCGTGGCTCCATTCACTGCCGCCGACATGTGTTCGAGGGAACAGAGCAGTTCGTGTGTCCGCTGCGCCATCGCGATCTCGCCGAAGCCTTCGGTGATGACGATGGTTGTACCAATCTCCTCGGTTCCGGTGATGGCGACGCCCAGGTCGTAGCCCAGGATGTCTCGCAGGTCGGCATCGTCGATGCCCCCGGAGATGACGGCGGCGGCACCGACCTCGATGGCACGGCGGACGGTGTCGCCGGTCATCCGTGCGCCGCCCACGACGACGGCGCCGTGGAATTCTTCGGAGATGCGATCGGCGCTCAATTCTTCGCGCGGGTCGCGACAAGCCACCCGCAGGGGGCCGAAGGCCTCTCCACCAATGCCGAAAATGCCCTGCACGAGTGCCACGTCGGCCTCGATGACGCACCCCTGAGCCGGCATCACCTCGGTGACCACTCCGGCGACGAAGGCCCGCACCTGGACCGGCACGGGATCTCCCCGCAGGAGGACCTGGCCGGTCACCGTCGACACGGTTTCCAGAACTCCGGCGGTCTTCGAGAGATACTCGCTTTTGAAGAAGCCGAAGATGCCGTGGTTTCGAGCGAGCGGCTCGTCGATTTCGACCCGCTCGCCCGGCTGCTTGAGGAGGCACCGTCCGATTTCGGCGGGAGGGACTCCCAACAGTCGTGAGAGGGCGATCGGGGTGACCGGTCCCGGCAGTTCGGCGCGGGCAACGACTTCCTCGGCCTGGACCTTCTGTCCCGGTTGAACGAGCACATTCCCTTCGATTGGCAAGGTGCGTCGCGCGACATAGCGCGCCCGCGGCGTCACCTGCAGACCGGGCGTATACGCAACCGCCATCGCGGGCTCCTCAAGCGTTTTCCAGAAGGCGGCAGCATAGAAGAATGCGTCGAGCCGGTCGATTCCTGCCTGATTGACGCAGCAGGGGAGGCGGGACAGTTTGCGGCCGCGGCGGAGGACATTCCCCTTGACCCAAGGCTGCGGATCGTCGATATGACGCGGCGGCCGCGCGGTTCGGGAGGGGTTCGGCGTGCGCGGTACGGGTTCGAGTGCGGATCCGTCGATACACAGGGACGTGGTGATGCTCTGGCGAATTCCGCTACTGCAGCGATACATCCTCGCAGAGCTGACGAAGGTGTTTGTCTTTGTCGTCAGCTGTCTGACTGTGCTCCTGATCTTCGTGGGGGTGGTTCAGCAGGCGTCTGAACGTGGTCTGGGACCACTGCAGATTCTGGAGATCCTTCCGTATCTCGTCCCGAGCATGTTGCCGTTCACGATTCCGGCGGCATACCTATTGACGATCTGTGTCGTGTACGGGCGCATTGCCGGTGACCAGGAGGTCACGGCTGCCAAGGCGGCCGGCATCAGTGTGATGTCTCTGTTGTGGCCGGCGTTTGTCGCGGGAGCGGTTCTGAGCGTGGCGTCGTTTCTCCTGACGGATCAGGCGATTCCGTGGGCCATGCGGAACATCGAGCGCACTGTTGTGACCGCCATGGAGGATGTCTTTCTGGAGCGGTTGCGGACAGAACACCAGTTTCGTGATCAGAAGTTCGGGCTGGATGTCACGGTGCAGGGAGTCGACGGGAAGCGGCTGATTGGGCCGATCTTCCGCTATCGGCGTTCGGGCGGCGAGGTGAGCACCATCCAGGCCGAGTCGGCAGAGATCTCGCTGGATCTTCCGAACCAGCGGGCGATGCTGTTGCTGAACAACGCCTACCTCGACATTCCTCCGGACACATCGATGTACATTTCCGGGGAGCGAGTGCAGGAGATTCACTGGGACAACGCTGACAGTGAGACCAAGGCGCGGCATCTTCCGGTCACGGCGATTCAGGACGAGCTGGAACTCGAATTGCAAACGCAAGATGCACTCAAAGAGCATCGCACGATCGAGATCGCGATGGCTCTGGTGACCGGTGAGTTTGACGATCTGGCAGGGAACAATCGCCGCAGCCAGAAACAGATGCGTCGGTCGCGGATTCAGATACACCGGCTGCGAACGGAACTGCACAGCCGGTTCTCGCTGGCATCGAGCTGCTTTTTCTTTGCCCTGCTGGGTGGACCGTTTGCGGTTCTGAAAGCCAAATCGCAGTTCCTGACGAGCTTCCTGTATTGCTTTGTGCCGATTGTCACCGGCTACTACCCGCTGGTCCTGTCGATGATGGTGCAGTCGAAGAAGGGATACCTCGACCCGGAATGGGCCGTGTGGGTCGGAAACGGGGCCCTGAGCCTGGTGGCGTGGTGGGTGTTGCGGCGG
>CAZUXX010000272.1:3304-5583 GCA_964624215.1 uncultured Planctomycetaceae bacterium | reverse complement strand
CGTCCGTCACTGCCGGTTCAGGCGAGGGCATCTCACCGGGCGAAGCCGTGCGGTCGGCACTCGCCGTCGGGAACGGGTCCGCCTCAGCCGGAAACGGATCGGCAACACCCTCACTCGTCGCTTGCGTCGAGGCCACCGGCCCCGCCGAAGCGGGATCCTCCCACAGCGGCTCAAAGTTCTCCGGAGGCGCCAGCGCCGCCACTGGCTCCAGACCCTCCTCATGCGGAACCCTGTCGAGGACGACCTCCTCACTTGCTCCGCCCGACTCCTCCAGAGGTCGAAAGCCCTCGGCAGGGTTGGTCTCGGCCGCAACCAGTTGCCCCTTCAGGCTGTCGAACTTCCGGTACACGACGAAGATGAAGCCGATGCTCAGTGTCATCACCAGCATCAGCGCCAGCTTGACCTGGCCGCCGGTCGACGGCGCCTTCTGCACCTTCCAGTCGCTCGACGTTGTCGTGGCAGCCGTCGCTGTCGACTCCGGACCGCGACGTCCTGTCGTGGGGGCATTGTCTGACATGGCAAGTCTTCCGTGACTCAAGAGTCTGACTTCAGTACGGCAACACGCAGCCGTGCCGTACGGCTGCGGGGGTTGAATCTCGATTCCGCCGGGGTGGCTTCGATCGGCTTCCGCGTCTGCACCTGCCACCGGGGACCGGAAAACGCCTGCTTGACCATCCGGTCTTCCAGCGAATGAAAGCTGATGATGGCGACCCGCCCGCCGGGGGCCAGACACCGCGGAAGCACCTCGTCCAGAAACGTCGCCAGATGCGACAATTCCTCGTTCACGGCAATCCGGATCGCCTGAAACACCTGGGCTATCACGGTCTTGTCCCGCCGCGCCCGCGGATCGGCCGCCACAATCGCCGCGGTCAGGTCTTCCGCCGAATTCAGCCGCCCTGCCCGCTGGAACTGCTTGATCTCTTTCGCAACTCGTTCGGCACTGCCCACTTCACCAAACTCGCGCAACTGCCGGGCAACGTCTCCCTCCGACGACCGTGCCAGCCATTCACCAGCAGACTCCCCTGCCGCGGTGTCGAATCGCATATCGAGCGTCCCCCCGGCATCGATGCCGAACCCGCGGCTGCGGTCGGCCAACTGGTCCGACGACAGACCGAGATCCAGCAGTACCCGATCGACGGCGGGGATCTGAAGTTCGGCCATCACCTGCGGCAATTCCTGATAGCTCGCCTGACGAAGGACGACATCCGCACCCGAAACCACAGACGCTGCATGTTGCAGCATCATCGGGTCCCGATCGAGACCGATCAGTCGACCGTCGGGGCGAATGCGCTGGATGATTTCACGGCTGTGCCCGCCGGCACCGACAGTCCCGTCAACGACGCTCAGCCCCCGACGCAACTCCAGTGCTTCGAGAACTTCTCGCAACAGGACGGGGACATGCACCGCACCCGCTCCGGGATTGGTCGGAGCCGTAGACACCGGGAAAACTTCAGAAGGGAATCGGGGAAACCGGCGACAGGAGGGAGGACGCGAGCCGGTCGGCTGCCTTCTAGCGGAACTTGAGCCGATTGCCTAGAGGGAATTGCATTCTCGCAAATTCGTCTCCCCGCGGCCGCCATGCTCCCACACCGCAGCGAGCCCGGTGCAAATCATCCGTGCCCTCCACTGATCACAAGCGGTCAACCGGAAATCCGGTCCTCTGTCATTTCGCTCCGCTGCCAGTGACCCTCGTCGTCCCGAAACAGACGGACGCCGTAGTGTGGAAGAAGGAACTGATCCACCACCCACTGGCCCTCGATCCGCCGGCCAGTGTACTTCACCCGGCCGGCGTACAGATCCCGCGCCTCAAACGCAATCTCCCCTTCCAAAACATTGCCGCGGACATTGACGGCATGCTCGGTCACCAGTTCCGGCTGCACAAACGACGCATATCCGCGCTGGCGGCTCTTCTCCAGCACCTCTGCGATGCGGGCCGGCCTGGGCAGAGAGTCACCCGTCAGGTAACGGAAATCCTTGAGTGCATCGGAATTGCTCGCGGCCTTTGCCACCGGATTGATCGTCAGTAACCACGCCGAGAGTGGCAGACTCTCTGGCAGAGTGCCCGGCCCGCGCGAGGCCGATCCCACCATCTGTTCCCAGTCCTCATTCGGGATCCCCGCGGCCTGCGAAACCAGTCCCAGGGGATCAGTCACGGTCGGCCCGTACGATTCAAGGAACCGAAGAAGTCCGTAGACCCGGCCGACCGACGGATCGTTCGATCCGGTCGCAACCTGCCACACCTCCAGTTCCCTGGCCGGAACCTGCACACGATAATCCTG
>CAZUXX010000272.1:0-3294 GCA_964624215.1 uncultured Planctomycetaceae bacterium | reverse complement strand
TTTCTCAGTCGCCGGGCAGCTTCTGGCGAACGTTGCAATCGCTCGGCCAGCTCCCCGACCATCAGCCCGAGCCTCTCCTGCGAAGCCTCCGACGCACTCTCACTGTTCACAGGGAAGTCGAACTGCGGCGAATGCCACGCCTCGTAAAACGCCATGTCGAATGTCGCCAGCGCCGCGTCGGCTTCTTCGCCACCCGCCTGGAGAGCGTCCATATATGTGGCGATCGTCGAGACAATCTGCTGCTCCTTTGGAGACAGGCGGGCCAGTGATGGATCGTCCGGACCTCTCTCGATCATGGCACCAGCCGGATCATCCGTGCGCCGGTCCTTCAGGTCGTAGTAGTCCATTGCCGCCCGGGTGAGGGCCGCCTTCAGCGCACCGGGAGCGATGTCCGCAGGAATCCCCACGACGCGACCGTCGGCAAAGAGCACAAGAAACTCCCCCGCGAACGACGGGGTTCCGAACGCCTTGATCGGATCCTCCGCAATCAGTGGCAGATCCTCCGGCTTTGTCCACGGAACCGCCTTGTCCACCCCTGCATCGACGACGTAGATCGTGCGCGAGGTCCCGTCCTTGAAGTCGGCAAACCTGAAGCCGTCCCGTCCCGTGTACGCGGTCCCCTCGCCCACAACCGCTTGAAACGTCGTCTTCGTCGGCTGTGTCGCGTCCGTCAGATACAGCGAGGGCATCTCCTTCAGGAGAGCCTTGTTGTGCTCGCTGTCCCACGGCTCGTCCAGACGAAACTTTTCGTACAGCGATTTCTTCTCGATGTACGGCAGAATGTGGACTCGCCAGCTGAGCAGCGGCCGTCCCTCTTTGTCGAAGCCCTTTCCATCGGTCCCCTCGGGTGCCGCCGGCGGAAATCGATGATGAACGTCATGATGCGTGTGCAGCGCGATACCGATCCGTTTCAACCGGGTCATCCGCTCCGTTCGCTGCGGGTCACTCTCGCCGACCCGCGGCCTGGACGCTGATTGCTCTCCACCCGCCATCGGTCGTCGGGTCGGAGCCGCCTGGAACCCTGCCGGCAGCGGGGACTTGCGCAATTGAATATTCCGGAGGCCCACCGTCCCCCCACCTTCAATCACGACATTCAGCTTCACCAGATCCGGCTGCTGCCCCTGCTGCAAGTAGAACGGCACCTCAACCGACGACCAGCCAGTTGTGTCCGACACGGCATGCTGGAACCCCTTCGAAAAGAACTCTCCCTGTTCGGGCAGGTGAACCCACATTTCGAGATACGCCCTTCCGGTCACGTCCCGCGCCTGCACCTGGGCTCGAAACGTCAGCATCGATCCGTCCACCTTCGGAGGCTTGACCTCGTACAGATGCACCGTGCGATCACCGGTCGCTTCGATCCTCCACGCATCCCCGTCAGGTGAGAGTCCCTCGTCGCTGATCGGTTTGTCCCGCACCGAGAATTCACGAAGCACAGTGCCGGTTGATCTTTCCAGCAAAAGCTCATCCCCTCGCTGCACCCTCAGCGTTCCCGCCAGCCACTCCACCTTCAGTAACGGATTCTCTCCCCGTCGAATGGCGAATTCGGGAGTCGTGAATGTCAGATCATCCCGACTGACCACGAGCGCATGCTCCCCGGGACGCACCCGCACCGTCTTCCCGTCGACATTCGTAAACGTTGCCTCCTCCCCTTTCAGTTGGACTTCGATGGAGGGATCGTTCACTTCGACCCTCACCATCCCTGTCGCTGTCTGAATGTAGAAGACAATCCCCGCGGCGATTGCCGCCGCCCCTGCCAGGCCCGCCAACAACCACCCACGCCAGTTAAACGTCGAGTGTCCGTTGCGCCGCCGTCTTGCGACCCGGCCCCCACCCAACTTCTCGCACAGCACACCATTCAGCGCAGCAACCACATCGGCCGGTGTCTGATAGCGCTCGGCCGGGTTCTTGGCCATCATCCTGTTGACGATCGCCTGGACCTCCGGTGGCACATCGCTGCGAAACTCACTCAGCGGTCGTGGCGTCCGCTCCGTGTGCGCCCGGATCTTGTCCAGAACCGAGCCTTCCCCATACGGCGCCTCGCCGCTCAACAGCGTGTAGAACGTGCATCCCAGACTGTAAATATCCGAACGGATGTCGGCTCCGTGAGCATCTTCCGCCTGCTCCGGAGCAATGTAGTCAGGCGTCCCCATCGTCGTGCCCATCATGGTCAGTTGCTGCACAACGGCGGCCCCCCGCGGCCCTGGCTCCCCTCCCTCCTGATCCACTTCGTCGGCTGCCGTCGCGCTGGCAAAGTTCGCCAGCCCGAAATCCAGGATCTTCACCGTCCCGCTGGCGCAGTCTTCACCGCTCGCCTGAGCCCGCGACACTCCACTCACGATCAGGTTGTGGGGTTTGATATCCCGGTGAACCATCCCCTGCTCGTGAGCATGCTGCAGGCCCCGGGCAGCATCGCGGATGTAGCCCGCCGCTTCCTCGACCGGCAGCGCACCTCGCTCCTCAACCAGCTGATGCAGATCGACCCCGTCGACATACTCCATCACCAGAAAGTGCGTCTCGCCCGCCTGCTCGGCGTCATACGCGGTGACGATGTTCGGATGCAGCAGCCGCGAAGCCGCCTGCACCTCCCGATGGAACCGTTCCACCGCCCCGGGATGATCGATCAGCTCACAGCTGATGATCTTCAACGCCACCGGCCGGTTCATGATCCGGTGCTGCGCCCGAAACACCTGGCCCATTCCCCCGGCCCCCAGCCGCTCCAGAAGCTCATACCGTGGATGATTCCTGAGCTCCGGTGGAGCACACTCGTTCGTGCTCGTCGCCGCAGGCCCCGTCACCTCTCTCGGCTGGACGACAACAGTCCCGGGAAGCAGAGTCGGCTGATTCACCGGCCGCGCCGTGTCCCGCAGCATCTCCACCAGCGAATCGACAGGCTGTTCCCTGAGCACCGCGGCACAGGCGGCGCATTCCGAGAGATGCGCCTCGATCGACAGCGACTGTTCTTCATCGAGCTTGCCCAGACCATATGCCGCAAGGTCAGCAGGAAGCGGGTGCTCGGCAGCGATCGATTTCATGGCCGGCTCCGGTTGGAGAGTTCGGGAAGTGATCTGGCCGCGTCGATGCGATCACTGTGGAGAGACGCGCGCGGCAGGGCGTCTGCTTCAGAAAGAGCCGCAGCCTTCTGCGCGATGTCACAGATTCCTGAAAAATTCCGGTGAGCCTGCATTTTCAAAACAGAAACTCACCTCCGCATGTCGCTTCGCCGCCGTGCAGAATCGCCTCCCGGCACGTCACGCCACACCGTCTGTACGGATCTATCCTTCCAGCAGTCCCCGG
>CAZUXX010000271.1:0-5610 GCA_964624215.1 uncultured Planctomycetaceae bacterium | reverse complement strand
CAATGCCCTGGAGTCGTTGCGGCAGTCGGCTGCAGTTGACGATGCGACGGGGGAGAGCCTGCTGCTCCGGAGGGAGCAGGTGCAGCAGGTGAAGCGGGCACTGGAGGCATTGCCTTTGGAACAGCGAACAGTGGTTCGGATGCGGGTGTATGACGGTTTGAAGTTTGCCGAGATCGCCGGGTTGCTGGAGGTGCCACTGGGCACGGTGCTGACCCGGATGAGGCTGGCGATGCAAAAGCTGCGAAGAGCACTGAGTGATTGCCATGAATGACCGGCCGACGAGTGATTTCGAACTGAACCTGGAGGCGATCGGGTACGTGCTGTCGGCGGGACGCGACGCTGCGAGCGAGGAATTCGAGCGGCGACTGGGAGCAGGAGGGGCCGAATGTGATGCGCTCGCCGATGCGGTGCAGCTTGCACACCTGGTCTATGCGGCTGAATGCAAGCTTCCGGAGGTGAGACCGGCAGACAGGTCGTCCAAGGGGAAAGCGCTTTCCACCCGGGCTTTGTGGCGGGCTGCCGCGGGGACGGGCGTGGCGGCTCTGGCCCTCGCGGGAGTCGTCTGGCTGGGGACTGCCGTTTTGCGAAACGACCAGCGGGAATTAGCGGAAGGGGACCGTGATGCTGTTTCCGGGGATGCAGCCCCCCTGGTCTCGGTGTGGGTGGAACTGAACCGGAGCGAATCCGAACAGCTGTCGGACGCTGTTGCGATTGAATCACTGACAGATCGTGACGCGAAAGAGGTGTTCGAAAGTGAGGCGCTCGCGGCGGTTCCGGAGTGGATGTTCCTCGCACTGGCCGCGGCGTCTCCGGGAGAGACGGCGGAGGAGGGAGGCCGTTCTGAGGAATTCCGTCCGTCGGGGCAGGAGGACTCGCTGTAATGGTCAATCGCAACTGGTCGCTGGTGATGGTGTGCAGTCTGGCTCTGCTGGCTTTGCTGACTTCGCACGTGCCGGCGCAGGGAACCGTTCCCGAGACTGCAGCGGAGCCGCTGGAGGTGACTCCTGAGCGGGAAGCGGCTGCCCTGTCTTTCGCCCGCGCACACCATCCGGAACTGGCGCAGCTTCTGGGTCGGCTGAAGAAGTCGGATCGGGCCGGTTTCGAGGCGGCGGTGCGTGATCTGTTTCGCACGCGTGAGCGGTTGTCGCGGATGCAAGCCCGATCACCGGAGCGTTACGAACTGGGTCTGGCCCTGTGGAAGATCGAATCGCGGATCCACCTGCTGGCGGCACGTCAGTCACTGGAGCCGGTGGCAGAGCGGGAGGAGCAGATCCGCGAGTTATTGAAGAAGAAGCTGCGGGTCCGGTCGCAACTCCTCCAGTTCGAGCACGCGAGACTGACGAGCCGCGTGGAGCGTCTGGAGACGGAGATTCAGGCGATCGAGAGCGACACCGACGCACTGGTGGACAAGGAACTGCAGCGTTTGCGGCGCTCGACGGGGATGCGGCGTGGGCCGGCGACTTTCTCGGGAAACCAGAAGCTCCCGAAGCCCGCCGTCGTGGAGCGTCGGACGTCGGAGACCAAGGCGGAGGAGAAGGGGCGGCCGGGAGAGGGCTCCGGGAAGTCCCAACGGGGCACGAAGCCGAAGGAGCAGGAGGTCGAGAAGGCGAAGAAGCCGTCGATCTCGAAGACGTCGGAGAAACCCTAGCGTACGACATCGTCACGGGGAGCGGTCCCGGCGCTGAGGTTCGGGTCGCAACTCCTTTTCAGGATGAGAGTTCCATGTTGCGAAGCACGCTCATCTGTTGGTCACTGGTGTCGCTGTTTGCTCTCGTGCTGGCGGGGCAGGTGGTGGCGGACGACGTGTTGGCGCCGGTCTCCGACCGGTTTGCCGAGGCGGCGGGAGAGGAAGTCCCCGATTTTCAGCGGCATGTTGTTCCGCTAATGGGGAAGTTGGGATGCAACGGGAGGGCGTGTCACGGTTCGTTCCAGGGACGCGGGGGCTTTCGGCTGTCGCTGTTCGGGTACGACTTTGAAATGGATCACGAAAACCTTCTGGCGCGGATCGACGTCGATGCTCCGGAGGAGAGTTATGCACTGCACAAGCCGCTTCTGATCGAGCCGCATGAAGGCGGGAAGCGAATGGAAGCGGGGAGTTGGGAGCATCACGTCTTCCTGCGGTGGATCACTGCGGGCGCACAGCCTCGAGCCGAGGATGCGGCGGCTCTGGTCACGGTTGAGGTGACGCCGTCGGAACTGTTGTACGCCGGGGCGGGTGAGAGGACACAGTTGAGGGCGGTCGCGGTGTGGGCGGACGGTACGCGGGAGGACGTCACGCCGCTGTGCCGGTTCCAGAGTAATGACGACGCGATTGCCGCCGTGTCGGAACAGGGAGAGGTGACATCCGGGGAGCCAGGTGATACGCATGTCGTGGTGTTCTACGACAATGCGGTGATCCCTGTTCCGGTGATTCGCCCGGTGAGCGACAGGACGGGGGCCAACTATCCGCAGATTGACGCGCGGACTCCGATCGACGCTGCGATTCTGGACAAGCTTTCGAAGCTGGGGATCGTGCCGTCGGAGGTCTGTGACGACGCGGAGTTTTTGCGGCGGGTGCACCTGGATCTGGCGGGGACGCTTCCCGCGGCCGGGGAGGTGCGGGCCTTCCTCGCGGATTCGCGTCCCGACAAGCGAGCCCGCAAGATTGACGAACTGCTCGAAACGGCTGCCTATGCCGGGTGGTGGACGACGCGATTCTGCGACTGGACCGGTTGCAACGACCAGGCACTAACGAATGTGAATCCTGCCAATCGACAGGCGGGAAGCCGGGACTGGTACGACTGGATCTACAAACGGATTGCGGCGAATGTGCCGTACGACGAGATCGTCGAAGGGATCGTGCTGGCCCGCAGCCGCGAGCCCGGGGAGTCGTACCGGGACTACTGCGAACGGATGAGCGATTGCTACCGCGGCGAGGCGAGTTTTGCAGACCAGGAGGGGCTGATTTACTTCTGGGGGCGGAACAACTTCCGGACGTCGGAAGATCGGGCGATCGGGTTCGCGTACACCTTCATGGGGACGCGGATCCAGTGTGCACAGTGCCATAAGCATCCGTTCGATGTCTGGACTCAGCAGGATTTCCAGGAGTTCGAGAAGTTTTTCGACCGGGTGACGTTCGCCCGGAATGGCTCGGATCGCGACGCGTACAATGAACTGCTGAACGAACTGGGGCTGGCCGAGAAGCGGGGGAATGAGCAGCGTCGAGGGATTGCCGACGCGCTGCGGGAGGGGAAGACGATTCCCTTCCCGGAACTGGTGATCCGGGCGCCACGCAGAACAGGCCGCCGTGCGGGAAATCGCAATGCGGCGCCGATGATGGCGCGGGTTCCTGGAGGAGAAGAGGTCGACCTCTCGAGTGTCGCTGACCCCCGTCAGGCGCTGATGGACTGGTTGCGTCACGACGAACAGCAGCTACTCGCCAGGGCGCTGGTGAATCGCGTGTGGGCCAATTACTTCCACCGCGGGATCGTGGAGCCGACGGATGATCTGTCGCTGGCGAATCCTCCTGCCAATCGGGCGCTGCTGGATTTCCTGTCGCGAGGATTTGTCGCCAATGGGTACGATTTGAAGTGGCTGCACCGGGAGATCTGCAACAGCGACGCGTACCAGCGGAGCTGGCGTCCGAACGACACCAACGTGCTGGATGAACGGAACTTCAGCCGGGCGGTGCCACGCCGGATTCCGGCAGAGGTGGCCTACGATGCTTTGCAGATGGCAACCGCCAGCGACTCTGTGGCGAGTACTTTTATTGAGAATCGCAACGGTCGGGCGATCGGGATTCCCGGGGTCGGACGGAACAGCAATAACGGTCCGAACTACGCGCTGACGGTCTTCGGGCGCTCACTGCGCGAGAGCAACTGTGACTGCGATCGCTCGGCGGAGGCGTCGCTGCTGCAGGTCGTCTTCACCCGGAATGACAGCGACGTGTACGGGATGATTGACCGGCGGGATGGCTGGATCGCACAGCTTGAGCGGGAGTCCGGCAACAATGCCCGCAACGACGCTCGCGGAGACCAGGGCCAATGGAAGCGGAGGCTCGACCGGATCGACGCCTCGCTCGAACGGGCCCGTCGCCGGAAGGACCAGGAGCGGATTGACGCGCTGCAAGCACAGCGGCGGCAGATCGAGAAGCGAATGCAGGGCGTGCGCGATCGGTCCCCGCGGCCGGTCGAACTCAGCACGAGCCAACTGGTGGAAGAGGCCTACCTGCGCACGCTGTCGCGGCTGCCGGATGAGCGCGAGATGCAACTGGCGAGTGCGTTCATCGAGGAGTCGGCAAACCCGGTGGACGGAGCCCGAGGGCTGCTGTGGACGCTCGTGAACACGAAGGAGTTCATCGTCAATCACTGAGCCGGGCAGGCCGGGACGAGGTTTCCTGCGGGGGCTGAACTGCTTGAGGCCGGAGTTCTCCGGCCACGGAATGAATCCAAACTTCCCAACGTTTTGAAAGGATCTTCGATGGCCATTCACCAGACGTGTGACGGTACCAGCCGTCGCGACTTTCTGAAGATCGGAGCGGCAGGGTTCGGCGGACTGACTTTGGGAAGTTACCTGCGGGCGGCGGAGAGTGGAGGGATTGCCAGCGGCGCGAAGGCGAAGTCGGCCATTTTTATCAATCTGCCGGGCGGGCCGACGCACATGGATACCTTCGACCTCAAGCCGGAGGCATCGTCGGAGTACCGGGGAGAGTTCAGTCCGATCGAGACGAAGTTCGGCGGGATCCGGATTTGTGAGCATTTGCCGAAGCTGGCCTCGGTGATGGATCACTTCTGCATTCTGCGGGGCGTGACGCATACGCTGGCGGCACACCGCCTGGGATCGGAGTACGTCAACACGGGGAACCGGCCGATTCCGTCACTGGAATACCCGGGGTACGGGGCGGTTGTGACGCGGGAACTGGGAAGACCGGCAGACCTGCCGCCGTTCGTTTCGATCCCGAATTCAGCCCAGCGGCCGGGGTTCCTCGGCGCGCAGTATGCACCGCTGCACACCAACAGCACGCCGCGGGCGGGCACTGCCTACTCGGTGCGCGGGATTTCGCTTGAGGGCGGGCTGACTGTCGCAGATGTGGAGAAGCGACAGAATCTGCTGGCGGAACTGGATACGACCTTCAGCGGGTTTGAGAAGCACAGCCAGCTTCTCGAAGGGCTCGATCGTTTTTCGCAGCAGGCGTATTCGATGATCACCTCGCAGCGGGCACGGGAAGCGTTTGACGTATCCCGGGAGAGCCCGGAGTTTGCCCGTCGCTACGGGGAGAGCCCGTTCGGGCAGAGCTGCCTATTGGCGACACGTCTGGTAGAGGCCGGGGTGCGATTCGTCACGGTCTCGACCGGAGGATGGGACACCCATCAGGACAACTGGACGCGGCTCAAGGAACGGCTGCTGCCTCCGTTTGACGAGGGGCTCGCGGCCCTGTTCGCCGGTCTGCACGAGAAGGGCCTTCTGGAGGAGACGGTTGTGCTGGTGACGGGGGAGTTTGGCCGAACGCCCAGGATCAACGGGCGCGCGGGCCGCGACCATTATCCGCGCGCGATGTTCATGCTGATGGCCGGAGGGGGCGTACGGGGGGGGGGGCAGGTCATCGGAGCCTCCCACGAAGATGGCACCGAG
>CAZUXX010000270.1:2708-5611 GCA_964624215.1 uncultured Planctomycetaceae bacterium | reverse complement strand
CGCGCGGGGAACTCCTATCGAACGAAGGGGAGTTTCTCGTCGGCACTTCCGAAGGACTGCGCTACGTGCTGCGGTTTGGGGAAGTGGTGATCGGCGGAGACCTCGAAGTCGAAGTCGGCTCGGCGGGCCGCGCAGACGAGGAGGCCTCGAACGACGCCAGCGAGCAGGCGTCCGACGAGGAATCGACTTCCGATCCCGGGCTTCCCCGCAGTAGCCGGTATGTCTTCGTCACCGTCGATTTCGACGCCACGCTGCTTCCCGCGCCGCCGGAGCGTCCGAAGAAGCCCGAGCCTCCGGCAGACGAGACAGAAGCAGCGCCGGACGAAACGCCCGGGCAGGAAACCCCGACGAATGACGATCCGGCTGCGAGCCTGACTCGCAAGCTCACTCCGCAGGAGAAGTACCAGCGTGCTCTGAAGGAATACGAAGAAGAGCTGGAGCGGTACAAGACGCTCCGGAATGATCACGAGCGTCGAGTGAAAGAGGGGCAGGAGAAGGCCGAGCGGCTGAGCAAGCGGTTCTCGGAATGGTATTACGTGATCGACGGCAGCACCTTCGAGCATCTCAAGGTCGCCCGCTCGGAACTCGTCAGCGGGACTGCAAACGCCGACTCTGCATCGGAATCCCCGCCAGCCCCCGGGGAATCGGCTTCGCCTCCCGATGCGAACGAGACGGCGCCGTCACCCGAATCGTCCAACATGGACGAGGCATCTTCTGATGCGAACAAGACGGAGGACTCCGCTGCCACACCTGCGGAGGAGGCACAGACCCCTCCTGCAGAGAATGAGACCGACCCTGAACAGTCCGGGCCTGCCTCATGACCTCTCCTGTCCCGACCACCGCTCCGGCTGCCGAGCCGCCGCCACGGCAATCACACGCCTGGTCGCAGCGGCTCCTGTTCGTGATCGTGCTGGTTGTTCTCGGGACGGGACTGTGGCTGCTCAATGCCGATCCGTTCGTCTCTTTGACCGGGGCCGGGGTGTTCATCGAGCGTGGCCAGCGGGAGGAACCACCGCTGTTGCTCTCGGAGCTGACCGCAGCCCGGGAGCCGGCCTCACTCATCGATACCGGCTTCACACTGGTCAACAACTCCGGGGAGGACGTCACGATTCGCTACGACGGGGCGGGCTGCTCGTGCTACGACGTCCTCCGCGACGGGACCCCACTTCGCAGTGGCGACGAGTTCCTCCTTCCCGCCGGCACGCGGGACCGTATCCAGATGGCGGTCTCGATGCCCAAAGTCGCCGGCAGCGAGGCCTACCGGGCCGACTTCACCGCCCGACTTCCCTCCGGTGAGGTGATCGCTCTCCCGATCCACCTTGGCCTGAACGTCTATCCCGACCTCGAGATCCGGCCGGTCAGGACTGTTCTTGAGGTCGTTCCGGGGGAAGAGCTCGCCCCGATGGAGCTGAGCGTCACTCGCCGGACGCGCGACCGCGGTTCCCTCGACGAGCTGCCCAAAGTTCCCCGGCTCCCTGACGAACTGCGTCTTGATCCGTGGTCGGCTACCCCTGTTCAAGAACCGGGGCCGCAGTTGTGGTCGCGCACGTGGTCCACGCGTGTGCACTTTCAGCTGACCCCCGGCGAGCAGCCGTCTGACCGGACTCTCGATTTCGAGATTGTGGCAACGGAACAGCCCGCGCCGCTGCGTGATGTTGTTTCGCTGTTGGTCCGACCGAAGATCGGACTTCGCGGCCCTCAGGAACTCGCCCTGGGAACCGTCCCGGTCGGCGAGTCGCGCACGCGCCGGCTCCTGATCCTCTCCGCCGACGGAACCCCGTTTCGGATCACCGGCGTCGAATCTGACAATCCGCAGTGGACAATGCAGGCGGAATCAAACGAAGCCGCAGTGCGGCACTGGCTGACGGCCCAGGTGACTGCCGTCTCCGCGGGACTCTCCGAAACCGGATTTACGCTCACCACCGATCATCCCGACGCCCTACAATACCGGATCGCGGGACGGGTTCTTGTGCTGCCGGAACGCGACTGAGAAATCGAAGGCAAGCCGCCATGGGGGACCGGGGACGACGCATTGTCAGGCAGCCGGCGACGAAGCAGCCGCATTTACAGAAAAAGCGGTTGGCGACGCCGCCTCCACCGCGGCAGAAACCGGTTGTCGACAGGTCACGTTCGCTTGGGCAGCGCCCGTCCGGTTCCTGAGATTTCGGCTGGAGTTTTCAGAAAAGAGCGAAAACCGGTATTGATGGCGCGGTCTCCGAAAGACCCGCTGGAGTTTCTGGTCTCTGATGGCCGATCTTCCCCGGACCGCCCATTGGTAAACCGGCACGGCACGGATAAGATGGCCCGCGACGGACGCGGGCTGCGTGACGCTGCTGCAGGGATGGTCGCTGCGAATGGAATTGCCGCGGTTGCGGCGGGCGCATTCGTTTTCCTGGATCTAACGGACCCTGCTGCATCCATGGCAGACCTCCATCACGAGTGCGGCGTCGCCGCGATCTACCATTTCGGTCAGGACGAGGTCAGCCGACTGGCCCCGCGCGGAGAGGCTGGCCTGGTCTCCCGCCTGATGCCCCGGCTGCTGCTGGACATCCAGAATCGTGGCCAGCTCGCCGCGGGAATGACGGTGTATCAGCCGGACCGGCAGCGATTGATGACAACCCACAAGGATGTCGGCACCGTCAGCGAGGTCTTCCATCTCAACCACCCCGAGCCGGCCGAAAAGCTCATCAAATCGCTCGAGGGGATGGCGGCCATCGGCCATGTCCGCTACGCGACCTGCGGACGCGACGACCCCAGTTACGCTCAGCCGTTCGAGCGGGAACATATCGAAAAACGCAAGTGGTTCGGCTTCGGCTTCAACGGCCAACTGGCAAATTACCCCGAGCTTCGCCAAGAGATCCTCTCGCAGAACGACTTCCATCTCTCGCGCGATACCGACACCG
>CAZUXX010000270.1:0-2698 GCA_964624215.1 uncultured Planctomycetaceae bacterium | reverse complement strand
GATCAGGGGGATTACCACCTGAAACGAGACACGGACACCGAGATCCTGATGCACCTCCTCAGCCAGCTCATCTCCGCACAGGGGGAAGGGCTGGACCTCGAAGGGCTGCTGCGAGACCTGCAGAGTCGGCTGGACGGTGCGTACAACCTGGTGTTTCTCAACGCTCTGGGAGACATGTTCGTCTCCCGCGATCCCCTGGGCTTCCGCCCGCTGTGCTACGCGGTTGAAGACGGCCTGTTCGCGGCCGCGAGCGAAAGTGTGGCCCTCTCGAATCTCGGATTCTCGGAGTCGAGCATTGTCGATCTTCCGCCCGGGCATGCGGTCATCATCCAGAACGGCAAATTGCGGGTCGTCCGCTACACCGAGTCGCCTCGCCGCGCCCACTGTTTCTTCGAATGGATCTACTTCGCGAACGTCGCCAGCACCCTTGATGAACGGAGCGTCTATCTGACCCGCAAGCGGCTGGGCGAGGCTCTGGCAGCACAGGAAACAGTTCCGGTCGACGACGACACCGTCGTCATTCCCGTGCCGGATACCGCCAAAGCAGCGGCCGATGCCATGGCTTATTGCCTGAAGGTCCCCTGTCTCGAAGGGCTCATCCGCAACCGGTACATCGGGCGGACCTTTATCGAGGGGGCCAACCGCGGTGAGAAGGCGCGGCTGAAGTACACCCCGCTCCGCGAAGTCCTCAGCGGAAAGAAGGTGTTCGTCGTCGAAGACACCATCGTCCGCTCAACGACGATGCGAGTGCTGGTCTCGCAGTTGTACGAGCGCGGAGGAGCGCGGGAGGTGCATGTGCGGGTCGCGTGTCCGCCGATCATCGCCCCCTGCTTCTACGGGATCGACATGTCCCGTGTGAGTGAACTGTTCGCCACGAGCTTTCTGCTCGATCACGAACTGACGCCCGAAATCGAACAGCAAATGGCCGATGAACTCGGCGCCACCTCCCTGCGTTACCTGCCTGTCGAAACCATTGCCCAGGCGACGCAGGTCGACTCGGCCGACCTCTGCCGGGCCTGTATTACCGGGGACTATCCCACGCCGGCAGGTGAGCGGCTGTACCAGCTTGCACTGCAAAGTGACCAGATTGTCCGTCACGGATCTGAAGACGCCACCCGCACCGACGACCGGCGGCTGATGGAAATGGTCCGCTGATCAATCGGTCAGGCTGTCGGTCCCGCGAGGCAACCGTGACAGGACCTCGATGGCCAGCAGGTTCGCCCGCTCGAGCAGATGCCGCCCGCTTCTGCTGCCCAGCCCGCGCAGCAGGGTCTCGACCGTCGACACGTGCAAGGCAAGATACCGGGGCGGGGTGACCGCGGCCGTTGAGAACGATTCCAGGCAGGCATCGGCGATCCCGCCCAGTTCGCCCCGATGGACCATGACGGCGGCCCGCAGGGCGTCCTGGTACTGTGTGATGATCGACGCCGGAGGTTCAGGACCGGCCTCAGAGTGCAGCCGCTGCGCCACTCCGCGCAACTCCTGCATCCGACGTTCCGACTCGTCAACGTCGCGCGCCAGTCGCGTTTGCCGGTCAAAGTCGATCCGCTCGCGCTCCCGGGCCGCTCGCCAGCGCTCCAGGCAACGGACCAGCCACGGACTCAGCGCGACTGAACGCCACCCGGTCGGCGTCGTCAGCAGTTCGCAGTCGAGCCCCGCCGCTTCGGCGAGACAGGAATCGTCCACCCGGTCGCTCAAGAGCAGGATCGGGTCGACAGACCCGCCGGCCCGCAGGGCGGAAACAAATTCGAGCGGAGAATGGCCCGCAAACAGATCCCGGGACGGGACTGAAACATCATCGACGATGACGGCATCGAAATGTTCCTGCCGGAGGCGCTCTGCGGCATCGAGAGGATCCGACGACCAGCGAAAGCGGGCTTCGGTGCAGCCGTAGCGGTCGAGTTGTAATGCCAGCAGCGACCACGACGGCTCCTCGGCACCGATGAACAACAGTTGCATCTCGACCGGGAGCACGGGCGCCGGTGCGGTCGGCCGAGATGCGGCAGGCGGAGTACCGTCTGCTCCGGTCATGGGGAACTGGTGTCTGGATTCGTGGGGGGAGAAACGTACTTCGCCCGAACCGTCGTGCGAATGCCCCCACGTGGAGTGAACGCACCTTCAATCGTCATCCACCGGGGCCTGGTCGCCTGGACGAGATCGTCCAGAATCCGGTTCGTGACGGCTTCGTAAAACGCTCCATGGTTGCGAAACTGCTGGAGGTACAGCTTCAGCGACTTCAGTTCAAAGCACAGTCGATCCGCCACGTACGTGATCGTGAGTGTCCCGAAGTCCGGCTGGCCGGTCTTGGGACAGACGGACGTGAATTCCGGGCAAATGGTCTCGATCTCGTACTCCCGTTCGGGATAGGGATTCTCGAAAACTTCGAGCAGATCAGCAGTCGGTTCAGCCATGAGTTGTTCAGCGGCGAAAAAATTCGTAACGAAATCCGGGTGTCTGCCGGGATGGCGACGGCGGGAGA
This sequence comes from uncultured Planctomycetaceae bacterium, assembly GCA_964624215.1. Classification (GTDB taxonomy): domain Bacteria; phylum Planctomycetota; class Planctomycetia; order Planctomycetales; family Planctomycetaceae; genus CAZUXX01. The sequence goes on along the minus strand of CAZUXX010000270.1, from coordinate 219 downwards.
TTGTAGACGCTTGAGCGTCGGGGGGTGAACCGGCAACGTCCGGGCAGGAACCTGCCGCAGCATGTGGCCGTGCTGCCAGGGTCCGACTCCCGATCGTTGCCGCAATTCTCCGGGACAGGACTTATAGTGCTGCCATGGATGCAAACGTCTTTTCAGAGGGACGGCGAAGGGCTTCCTGCACCTTGAACAGCCGGGAACGATCACGATTCGTCTGGACGT
>CAZUXX010000269.1:0-5669 GCA_964624215.1 uncultured Planctomycetaceae bacterium | reverse complement strand
GCAGTTGGACTGTCCGTGAGGAGGAAGCCCGCCAGGTCCTCGCAATCGACCTGGTTTCACCAGCTACGCAAACGCTTCAGGTCGAAGTCCACACCGAACTGCCACGCCCCGACGAGCTCTCGCCCGTCGCCGGTACGGGAAATGGTCAGGCGGTCTACGGCATCCAGGCACTGGGCGTCGCGCGCGAAAGTGGACAGGTCGGGGTCCGGGTCGGCGACGAATACGAACTGGTGATCGCCGGGCAACAGGGGCTGATCCGCCTGGCGGCCGATCAACTCGCCCCTCAGTTGGCCGGAAGTCCGGCCGTGTTCCGATACGACTCACCAAAGTTTCAACTGGAGATCAACGCCGCACCGGTCACGCCGCGAATCCAGGTCGCCAGCAACTCACGCGTGCTGATTGCCGCGGAGCAGCTGCAGTTGGCAACGACCCTCGATTACCAGATCGACCGGGCCGGCGTCTTTGACCTGGTGCTGCAGATTCCTGACGACGTCACGGTCGACGAGGTCACCTCGGCACACATGCGGGAGGAGACTTTCGATTCCGCATCGCGGCGGCTCACCGTTCGGTTGCACGAGAAGACGGCCGGACCGGTGCAGGTCCGGATCCGGGCACATCGTGACCTTCCTGCCGGGCAGATTGACGAACCGATCCTGTTGCCGGTCGTCGAGCCTCTCGGAGTCGCGCGCTCCACCGGAACAGTCTCGATTTTCGCCCACCCGTCGATTCAGGTAACCACGGGAGAGGAAGCCGCCCGCTCCGTCCAGCCGGCCGAAGTCCCCCGGGCGACAACGTTTCACGGAGGCCAGTTGGCATCGGCCTGGACATGGTCCCACCAGCCGGTGCGAATTCCCTTCACCACGAAGCGCAAGCCATCACGTCTCGCGGCGACGGTCGCTACAACGATCGACGTTCAGCCGCAGGCAACAGAGGTCGAGACACTCCTCGACTTTAGCGTCGAGTTCGCAGCACTCGACACCTTCGTCATCCTGGTTCCCGAGTCGCAGTCCGGCAGCATTCAGATCGACGCGGTGGATGACGGGGGATCGTCAGCCCCTCTGAAGCAGAAGACTCCCGGTGAGCCCGTAGAGGGCTGGATCCCCTGGACACTCCGCACGCAGCGGGACGTGCTCGGGACGCAGCGCTTCCGTATCAGCACCCGGCTGCCGCGCAGTCCCGCGACCACCGAAGACGATGCCGATTCCCCGCCGACGATTGAAATTCTATTGCCCCGGCCGGGAGAGGCATCGGTCAATAATCAGCCCCCCGTGCCGGTCAGCCGATTACGCGGCGAGGTCCGCGTGTTGCAGGACAAGTCGATCGCCCTCGAATCGCAGGCGACCGGAGCAGACATCCAGCCGATCGACGTCCGCGAACTGACACAACTGCCCGCCGAGGGAGCACTGGCGTACCGCTATCACACTCTCCCTGATCAGGTCGGAGTCACCGTCACCCTTCACCCGCAGCGACAGGAAATCCACGAAGTCGTAGCAACCATTGTCGAACGCGCCCTGGTCGAAATCACCACCGGTCGCGACACGGATGCCACCTACCGGTGTCAGTACCGCGTGAAATCCGTCGAGCGACAGCGACTGAGGATTGACCTCCCGACCGGCATCAAACCTCTCGGAGTCTTCGTTGACGATCACGAGGAACAGCTGATTCGTCTCGAAAACGCCGAAGGGACTCGCGACGATTTCGAGGCATATGCGGTCAACGTGTCACGAACTACCCGGTCCGGGGATCCCTTCCACCTGACTCTGCAGTTCCTGTGGGAGATCTCTCCCCGCCCCTTCACGACTGCGTACGGTCGAGGCAATCTGCGGCTGCCGCTTCCGGAAATCGGAGGCCGCGAGCAGTCGGCACAGACTCAGCAACTCGCCGTCGTTGCCTATGTCCCCGAAGACATCTGGCTCGTCGGCCGACCGGACAGGTTTTCGATCCCCGGTCAGCGCTCGTGGTGGTCGGCGGTGTCCGGCCGGCCGCACCCGCAGAGATTCCACCCGGAGCAGTGGATGGACGGAACAGTCACCACGCTCGAACTGCCGCACGAAGGATTGCGTGCGAAGGCGTTCCGCAACTTGGGCGGCGCCGACGAGATCGAGGTCGTCTGGTGGAGCTCCTGGAAAATGACCGCCATCTGGACCGCCGTGTTCATCCTCGTGGCCCTGCTGCTTCTGAAGACCTCATGCGAGAACAAGGTCGGAATCCTGCTGCTCATCATCGTGGGGCTTCTCGTGTTGGCGACGTGGGACCGCGATGTCGCTCTCTACGGACTCACCGCTTCACGCTTCGGACTGCTGGCTCTCGTTGGACTGTGGCTCGTCCACGGGCTGGCAAGACTCACGCGCAACCCGGCGACCGCGTCCACCGAAAACTCTGCCGGACCATACACCGCTCCCCCTCCCGATGAGGAGGCACCTCCGCACACGGCTCCCGCCTGAAACTGCGTCCTGACCACTCCCCCGGTGACCAGAGGCCCCTTTCGCCCGGAACTCCATGCGACCGTTCGTCAAATTGTCGGCGATCTTGCTTTTCGCTCTCGGCTTCGTGGTGCCGACCGGGACCATCGCCCAGGAAGCACCGCCACCAGTGCGGATTTACGTCCCGGCGGAAGAGCTCGAAACACTGCTGCAGTCCGATCGCCCGGGAGTGTTGATGTCGACCACTCAGTTCGACGCCCTCCTGAAAGCATCCGGCGCAGCCGTCAACACCCCTGATCGCTCAGGACTGACGGCAGCACAGTACGTGGCCGATCTCGACGACAAACAGCTTCGTCTGACGGCCGAGTTGACGGCACTCGCCGTTGCCGGCGACTGGGTCACCGTTCCGGTCCGGATCGGAGAGTTGGGAGTTGAATCGGCCCGGTCGGGAGAGCAGCCGGCCCGGGTCTCCCGAAGCGATGACGGTCAATCCTTGCAGTGGCTGATCGATGGAACCGGTCCCGCCACACTGACGCTCGAACTCGTGGCCCCCCTGCCCGCTGCTGGTGGAGATCGCTTTGTCACCCTGCCACTCGCCGGTGCCCCCGCGGGAACTCTCAGCCTCAGCGTGCCTGCCGGTAAGCGGTTGCTCGTCGAGGGAGCAGAAATCGAACGACCAGCCCCCCTCGATCAGCCAGCCGAGTATCGCATCGCCACCGGCGGCCGTTCACAGATCGAACTGAGAATTACAGATCGCCAGGCCACTGGCGGAACCGACTCACTCACGTTTGCCAGCACGGCCCACGGGCTGCAGTTGTCCTCGGGGGAAGTCACGTGGTCAGCGCTGACCCGCCTGGAGGTTGTCGGAAGGGAAATTGACTCCCTCTCAGCGACCGTGCCCGGCTCGCTCGAAATGACGGCTGTCGAATCACCCGGGCTCGAAGCATGGGAACTGGAGGACGATGCCACGACCGGTCGCACACGATTGACGCTTCGCTGGCGACAGCCGTTCTCGGGATCGCGGCGGGTGCAGTTCCGCGGTCTCCTTGGTCACGTCGACTCCGGGGAATGGCGGGCTCCGACAGTACAGTTGGAGAACGCCACCAGTCATACAGGCGTGCTCGAACTGAAACATGACCCCGAACTTCGCGTTCAGCCGGTGACGGTAGAAGGTGCACGCGCCGTCCCGGCGCACTCCGGGCAGACAGCCGCAGCGTCGAGCGATCCCGACCGCATCCTCCGTTACGAACTCTGGAAGGAAGACTTCGTCCTCACGTTCCACACGCAACCCCGCAGTGGTGAGTTGCAGGTTGCGAACACGAACCTGCTGAACGTGAGTGAGACAGGGCTCACACTGTCGTCGACCATCGATCTGATCCCGCGATTCGCACCCCTGTTTGAACTCGAAGTCATTCTCCCGGCGGAATGGCCTGTGACCAATCTGCGCCTCGCGGGGCAGCCGGCACACTGGCAAAGCGTTCCGGTCGCCGCAGGGGTCAATCAGTTGCGGATTCCGATGCAGCCACCATTGGCGCCGGGCGAATCCCGAACGGTCCAGCTGCTCGCCGAACGTCAACTCAAACGGTGGCCCATCGAGCAGGAACCCGTCCGGTTACAGATGCCGGAAGTGCGTATCCCCCAGGCCAGTCTGATCGAAGCCGCATACGGAGTGGCGGCACCGCCGCAACTTCGTATCGACCCGGTCCAACTGACAGGACTCGACGAGATCGGACGGACCGAACTTGGCGGACTCGCCAGGCAGGTGGCACAGACCGGTCAGGAGTTGCGGCTCGCCTTCGCCTCGCAGGACACCCGCTACTCCGCCGAGCTGGAACTCGTCCGTCATCCACCGCAGGTCTCAGCCACATTGCTCAATCTGACCGTCCTCGAATCCGCCACCATCACCAGTTGGATCGAGGGACAACTGCAATCCCGCGGAGGAGGAATCCGCGAACTGCAGATCCGGCTGCCGACTTCCGCGGGAACCGATCTGCAGTTCACCATCGCTTCGAGTAACCACCCCATCGACACGGTCCCTGTCCAGTTGGTCGACCAGCAGATTGCGACCAGCGACGACGCCGGTACCGTCTGGCGGCTCAGGTTTGATCGCCGCGTCATTGGAGATCTGGTCTTCTCGACAGTCATCCGCCAGCCTCGTGTCGACGGTGAACTCCTCACGCCCCCCATACCGGACCTCATCGGAATCGATCAACAGAGCGGATTTCTGGCTGTGCTCGCCGGTTCAGAAGAGCGGGTCACTCTGGACGCGGTCGGCCCGGAAGAGGCCCCCCTGCCGCGCATTGATCTTGTCGACCTACCTCCCTCGGTTGCCTTTCCGACCCTGCTCGCCAGCGAGCCGCAAAAGCGAATCGTGGCCGCGGTCCGCACGCCGGCCCGGGGGGCCGATATCCGGATCCGCAGTCAGCGGTTCGAACGCGCACCGCTCTCATCAGCCATTGCTCAACAGCAGACCCTCACCACTGTGATCGCCGACAATGGGGACCGTCAGCATGAACTCACCATGCAGTTGCAGGCCGCCGGAGTTCAGAGCCTGCGCCTGGAACTCCCGCAACAGCACACGCTCGCGGCGGCCATGATTGATGACAAACCCGTCGAAGTGCATCGAACCGGCGAAGGCCTGCTGATCCCGTTTCCCCTCTCGGCCGCCGACCGGAAGACAGCGCATGAGGTCCGGGTGATCTCGGTCGAGTCGGTCACATCCGAGGAGGGGCGGATGCAGCACGTCCCGCCGCGCATCGCAGCGGTGACGGGCAGCGGCGCCGACGCGCCGGTCGAGGTTCTGCAGTCGGTCTGGCAGGTCTATCTGCCGGCAGGGACGATCCTGACGAGCACCACGGGAGATTTCCGGAGCGACGACGCCGTCACGCGTGGCGGCCTGTTGCACTGGCTGTCTCAGTGGCAGCTTCCCGACGCGACCGACGCGAAATGGATGCTCGGTCTCTTGCTCGCCGCAGCCGCCGTGACCCTCGTGGTAACGCTCGTGCTCCGCCGGTTCGGCACACTGGCGCGAGTCGGAATCCTTGCCATTCTGTTGCTCATTTCGGCCGCAGGAGCATTGGCCTTCTTGACAATCCGTCCTGAAGCCATTCTCGGGGGGCGGACTGATCTCTCGGTGGAGGCCATCGAGGAAGGCTCCGAAGTCCAGGTCGCCTCCGAGTCAGAACACAGTCCCGCACCGACTGAGTTGCCCGTTGAGTCGGCCACGGGCCACCCGGATCCGTTCGG
>CAZUXX010000268.1:0-5692 GCA_964624215.1 uncultured Planctomycetaceae bacterium | reverse complement strand
GCTTCTCGGTCGCGAGTTGCAGCAGGCACAAGCGTGGACGGTAACTCGTTTCAGAAACAAATTCCGTATCGAACGCGACGATGCCGTCACGCTCGATCTCGTCGCACAGTTGCTGGAAGTCCTCTTGCGAGGTGATCAGCGTGTGGGCGGTGGAGGAGTTCTGTCTGCGGGGTCGGCGGTTCACGGTTTCGTTGCGCCCGCTACGGGGAGATGGATGCGACAGCTCAACAGCTCAGTTCCATTCGGGATGCTCGCACTCGACCGGCAACAGCCGGTTGGCCCGGTACACCTGGTCGAGCAGCGTATCCCACAGTCCGTACGGGTCGACGTAGAAAACCGTCTCGGAGGTCGCGGGAGCGACAAACCAGTCTCCGCGGGCCAGTTCCCCTTCGAGCTGCTGGGGAGCCCACCCGGCGCATCCGGAGAAGATCCGGAACTGGCAATCGCTTTCGCCCATCGCGCTCGACTTCACCACGTCGCTGAAGACATCCGCACTGCTGGCCACATACAGCCCGGGGACAATCGCCTCCTCGTCGGGATCAAAGTCCTCGCACGAATGCAGAATAAACAGCGCTGCCGGTTCGACAGGGCCGCCGACATACACCGGTTCCCCCGTCTCGGGCAACGAGAACTGCCCTGCCAGAGCATTGCTCACGGTGATCGACGAGGGTCGGTTGACCACCAGCCCCATCGCACCGTCTTCACCGTGCTCGATGATCAGCACCACGGTTTTGAAGAAGTTCGGGTCGCGCAGCTTGCACCCCGCGATGAGGAACTTGCCGCGTAAACTCTCCGCCATTCGTGTCTCTCCAAACCGTGGAACGATTTGCGGCCATTATACGGGGCAACAGTCCGGTAGAAAGTGCGAAGCCCCCTGAGGACCGGCTCCTGCATCGCCAGGCGACTCCCCGCCAGAGTTGGACCCGCGGTCACTCGACTCCCGACCAGAACGCGATATCGTGCCCACAGACCGATTCCTGCCTTCCGCTTCGGGAAGATTGATCGTGGCCGACGCAACGACTGGCGATTCACTCCCCTTCGAGACGCTGCCCGGCGCGGTCGAGCCGATCGTCACCGTCCAGCAGCACATCCTGCAGGAGCAGCGACGGTTCCCCGGAGCGTCCGGTGAGTTCTCCTGGTTGCTCTCGGGAATCACTCTCGCCGCGAAGATGATTCAGTCGCAAGTCCGCAGGGCCGGACTGACAGACCTCCTCGGGGCTCACGGAGAGACCAACGTCCAGGGAGAAATCCAGCAGAAGCTCGACGTATATGCCAACGAGGTGCTGGCTCACTGCCTGAGCCTGCGGGAGTCGATCGGGGTTCTCGCCTCCGAAGAAAACGAACGCCCGCTCCTGGTCCATCGCGGCTCCGAGGCGGCGACCTATGCCGTCGTATTCGATCCTCTCGACGGATCCTCGAACATCGACGTCAATGTCAGCGTCGGGACGACGTTCTCCATTCTCAGACGTCCCGCCGGAGTCAGCCTCGACGAGCCCGAAAAATGGCTGTTGCAACCCGGTTCGCGACAGGTCGCCGCCGGTTATGTCGTCTACGGCTCCTCAACCATACTGGTCTACAGCGCCGGGAATGGCGTGCACGGGTTTACCCTCGATCCCTCGATCGGCGCCTTCATCCTCAGCCATCCCAACATGCAGATGCCCGAGCAGGGACCGTACTACTCCGTCAACGAAGCAAAGCTCGAGATGTCGCCGCCGCGCTACAGCGAATACGTCCAGCGGCTGCGGGACGGTACGCTCGGCCGCAAGTACGCCTCCCGTTACATCGGTTCGATGGTGGCCGATGTGCATCGAACCCTGCTGAAGGGCGGAGTCTTTCTGTATCCCCCCACGCAGGAGCACCCCGACGGCAAACTGCGGTTGTTATACGAAGCGAATCCGGTCGCCTTTCTCGTCGAACAGGCCGGGGGCTGTGCCATCAACGGCACTCGCCGCATCCTCGATATCCAGCCCGAGAGCATCCATCAGCGCACGCCGCTCGTGCTTGGCAGCCGTGTCGAAGTCGCCGACTTCGAACGGTTTGTCGGGTCCGACACGCGGATCGAGTGCTGACCCCGCTGGACGCCAGCTCGCCCTGTGCGCAGCAGAAAGCCTCCGGAGGACGACCGGTCCCCCGGAGGCGCAGAGTCACTCGTCACGGGTCAACACCGTTGACCCGCACGACAATCGTTGCCGTGCTTTGGCCACCGGCCGGATCCTCAATCGTGTAGTCCAGCGTGGTGAAGACGAAATTACCGGCACCCGGGTTCGGGACGTCATCGTCCGTTCCCGCCGGATTGGCGTTAAATGTCACCACGCCATTCGCATCGATTGAGAACAGCCCGCCGTTCGAACCGCGCACGTTCGTTTGCGGCACCACCTGGAGTTGCGCAATGTCGGAGGTGTCGGGATCGGTGTCGTTGTACAGAACGTTATCATGGGCGATTCCGTTCTGAACAAAGCTGAGCTGCACGCTGCCGCCATTGAAGGCCACCGGCTGTGCAACGTCGTCGTTGGCAAGCGGCTGGTCGTTCTGTCCGGTCACCATCACCGTGATCGTCGCGGGCTCGGATTCGTCCTCCCCATCCGTCACCGTGTACGTCACCGAGGTCATCAGGATCTCGCCCGCGGCGAGGTGATTGAACTCGTTGTTCGGGTCAAAGAACACCTGCCCGTCCTCGGTGACCACAAAGAGGCCCCGCGGACCACCGGGGTTCTCGGGTGTCCCGAAAACGGGGACGCCCACCAGTGTCGAGTCTCCGTTGATCGAGGCCACCGCCAGGTCGTCCCCTTCGATATCGAGATCATTGACGAGGACGCTCTCGATCACCTCGGCATTGTTGCTCTCTTCGAAAATGGTATTCATGAATACCGTGTCGTCGTTGGCGATCGGGGGATTGTTCGGGATGGGATCACCCTCTTCGCCGACAATCGTCACTGTGAGCGTCGCCGTGCTGAACCCGCCGTTGCCATCGGTCATCGTGTATTCGATCGACGTCGTGGCGGTCTGGTTCACTTCGAGGTTGAACTCACCATTCGCAGCGAACATCACGGTCCCGTCCTGGTTGATGCGGAACAATCCGCCATTCGAACCAGGCACCTGCACGCCGATGTTCGTCGCCAGCCCGCCAACAGCCGAAACCGAGAAGGTGTCGTTGTCGGGGTCCGTATCATTGCTCAGCACGCTGAAGGGCTCAGCGTCGAAGGGCGGAGCCACAAACAGCTGGACTTCATTGAAGTCTGTTTCATTCACGGTCAGCGGACCACGCAAATCGTTCTGCCCGCCATCATCGATGGCCGTCGGGCCGCCATCGTTCTGACCGACGAGAATGATGCTCGTCGTCAGGGTGCCGCCCGCGGTGGTGACCGTGATCGGGATCGCTCGCGTCTGACCCTCGGCCAGATTGCTGGCGTTGGTGTTTACCGTAAACCGGCCGTTCTGGTAGATCGTGACGATGCTTCCATCCGCGGTGGTGAAGAAGTAGTTCCCGCCGGGATCAATCTGCACCGTCGTGTCATTCCCGGCGCCATCGCCGGCCTGAACCGCCGTGATGAAGACCGGGCTGTCGGGATCGACGACGAGTTGCCCGTCGAAGTTCGTCCCGTTCTCGAACAGGGCCGGCGGATTGTCTCCGGCCGTCTGCGGACCGGTGTCGACCCCGGTGATCGTCATCCGTACGACGGCCGTGCTCGTGTTCCCCTGACCGTCGAGGTACTGGTATTCGAACTGGTCTTCGGCTTCGTCTCCTTCGGGGAGGCTGTCAAAGGCCCCGTTGGGGTCGTAGCTGAAAGTCCCGTCGGCATTGACGGTGATAATCGCACCACTCTCGAGCGTCGTCGTCAGCGTATTCGGCGTGGACGGATCGAGGTCGATATCGCTCAGCGGCAACCCGTTCACCGAGAGAATCGGTCCAGCCCCCGGCCCGTCGTTGTTCAGCAGATTGACGTTGGGATTGACCAGCAGCGGAGTGTCTTCCGCAGTCGTGAAGGCATCGTCATTCGCACCCGGCAGCCCGTTTCCCCCACCGGGCGGAGGATCGTCCGGCCCGTCAGGTACCTCATTCGACTCGAAGTTCTTCAGAACCTGACCCCGCCCGGACGAGTTGCCCCCCAGGTCCACAATCGAGTCGAACCCCTTCCCGCCGTTCAACTGGGCCTTCCCGCCGACGTGGACGTTACTCGAATAGATGATGTCGTCGCCATTGCCGGTGTTGATCTTCAGATTCTTGGCAATGTTGATGTTGTCCAGGATGATCTCATCGTCTCCCCCCTTCGTGACGATCTTGATCTTCCGGACTCCGGAGAACGAGCGGTATTCGTTCGCGTCAATGACGCCATCGTTGTTGGAGTCGATACCGACATCCACCTGTCCCTCGGCTCCTGTACCGACAACGGCGATCAGGTCGTCGCCGCTGTCACCTGTGATCACCAGGTTGCTTCCGCTCGATTTGATGTTCGCGGCCAGCAGGACGCGCTCTTCGAGTTGCTCGAATTGGAACTGCATTACAGATCACTCCCGTGGTTTGGAGAATGAGACGCGAATGACTCCGCCGCCGTGCACCGCGCCGCGGGCGCATCCATGACTGGCCCGCGACCGCCTCGCAGTCGTGGACGCGTTGCGCACCCCGGTCCTCCGGCTCTTGCAGATCGAGCGGATCGACACCCTCTGCGTTGCTCATCGACAACCGCTGTTGCGTACCGAAACCAGAAGCACCTCCCGGTTCGGATTTCGCTCCGAAGTTGACTGATTCTTCCGGATTTGCCTGCTTTGCGACCGGCCTGCCCCCATCGCGGCACACAGGCAGCCGCTCGGCTGCCAGCGCGGAGCAAACTGTCAGGGCCACCTGTCTGGCCCGCATTCACACAATACGGGGCGTCGCAGCGTTCCCCCTGCGACTCGTACAGGTCACTCGTTGTTCAAACCGCGCCCCCGATCTCAGAGTCAGGGCAGCCGCGGTGCGCCGAGACCGCCGCTGATCGTTGACCCCTGCCCCGCCTGCAATTGATCAAGTCGATAGCCGGGGCCCAGATCGGACAGATCACGCCGGAAGATCACCTTCGGGATCTCTTCGGTGGCATCAATGACCGCTTCGACCCGCGACGTGGGGCCCGGACCGTAAAACCGACCGACCGCCTGCATCCGGTACACGTCCCCTCCCGTCGTCAGGTAGCGGTCGAGCATCCGCATCGTGGTCACATCGGCCAGGCCTTCTGTCAGCAGCCAGCCGGTATTCGTTCGCCGCCGGATGACGTCGTCCATCGGCGTTCCGTTACTGGCAATCGGACGGGCTGCCACGATGGCCGCGGGCAGATCGGGCGGCATGCCCGGCAGGCCTGCCAGCACCACCTCGGAAGCCTCATGGACATTGATCCGACCGTGGATCCGCGTGGCAGAAATCGTCGTGAATTCGTCGAACAGAAACTGCAGACTCTCCGTATCCGCCGTAAACGGGCTGATCAGCGTCTGCAGTTGCCCGTCGATCTCGGCTTCGACCTCGGCGCCGACCAGCTCAAACAGCGATTCAATTCTGACTTTGGCTCCTTCGGTCAGGGTCAATCCCCCGCGGGTCACGTCCCCCTCCTGTCCCCCCGTCAGAGCCCGTGCAAACGCGCTTGCCATGTTCTGCAATGCGTCGTCCGTCTCGGCATCTCCCGTCGTATTCTCCTCGTCGATGCCGGACTGGTCGAGCGGCTCC
>CAZUXX010000267.1:1486-5723 GCA_964624215.1 uncultured Planctomycetaceae bacterium | reverse complement strand
GTGCCGCTTCGTACGCCGGGGACACCTCACTCGTGCGAGGTCTTTTCCAGCTCGAGATCGTAGTCCCCGGCCAACCAGCGGGCCAGCATGCTGATTTCCTGATCGCTCAACTGGTCTGCAAAGCCCGGCATCGCGTTGGCAGGATCTCCCGAGTAGTAGTCGGAGTTGTAGTAGTGCCCGGGATCAGCAATGAAGCCGCGCAGCCAGTCCACTCCCATGTAGCCGGTCAGGTCGGGCCCATCACCGTAATCGAAGGCCATGCTGTCTTCGCCAACCACCTGCAGCTTGTGACAGTCGGCACATCCCTGAGAGAGCCCTTCTTCCCCGAACTCCCCATTCTCGAAGATCTCTCGACCACGAGCAAACCGCTCGTCGTCGGGCGAGATTGCATCCTCGTACCCCCCCTGGGCGTACAGGAACTCGACAAGGGCCTCGAAGTCGTCACTGTGGTCGCGGTTGAGCAAAACCTCGCGGTTCTCACTCGACCAGTTGGCCATTCCGCTGCCGTCTGTATCGAGAATCGTGGCGGCTGCTGCCGCCCGTTCGACGAGCGTTTCGGGAGCGTCGTCCGCAGCCGTGATGTTCTCCAGGGATGCCATATGCCCCCTGAAATCGGTCAGGACTTCCCGAATCCACTCCCGGCTTCGTGCGCGAACGTTGAGTCGGTCCTCCAGGTCTGCCAGTTCCGGGGCCTGGGGTGGAACCGGGAACATCGACTTCATCGATTCGGGCTGGTGACATTCGGCGCAGTAGGTCTTGAACAACCGTGGTCCCTGCACAAACGGGTCGTCCGCAATGAGAGCCCCCGCTCCGTCGGCGGGAATGCCGTACTCTTTCGCCAGTGCGACGGTGCGGTGACCGTCGATCAGGGCCTGCTGTTCGGCAAACCGGAACTCGGCTCCTTCCGGAGCGAAGCGATCCTCATACAGGGCAAGGCCGGTGAGCCCGCCGGCGACCAGAACCATCGCCCACAGAAACCAGACATTGAAGGTGTGCCCCGCCCGCCACCGGGCAATGATGGGCATCGCAATCAGAATCAGCATCAGAATGCCGGGGACAACAACCGCCCCGAACGCCTCGCCCAGTCCGGTCGCTTCTCCCGCCCGCGAGACAAACGGGAACTTCAGAAAGCGGAACAGGAACAGGTAGTACCACTCGGGGCGTGCCGCGTTGTACGGTTCAGCCGGGTTGGCGGGAGCCGTCAGCTCGGCACCTTTCCACAACGCCAGAACCATGATCGCGGCGAGAACCGCCAGGCAGGCCACGGCATCCTTGAGGATCTGATCCGGCCAGAAACTGTCTTCGGTCGGCTTCTTGTGAGGAACGCGGATCGTCAGCCCGTGACGGCGGAAGACGTAAATGTGCAAGGCCAGAAACGCTACCAGCAGCCCCGGAAGAATGCCCGCATGCAGGGCGAAGAACCGGGTGAGTGTATGATGGCCGTATTCACTACCTCCCTGCATCAGCGTTTGCAGCGCGCCACCGACCACGGGGGTGGATCCAATGATGCCGGTCGCCACCTGCGTGGCGTAATACCCCTTCTGGTCCCACGGCAGCAGATACCCCGTCAGTCCCAGCCCGAGCACGATCTGCATCAGGATCAGGCCGAGCCAGAAATTGATCTCGCGCGGGGCCCGGTACGCCCCGTCAACAACGACCTGCACCAGATGGAACAGCAACAGGAGGACCATCGCCTGGGCGGCGAAATGATGGATCCCCCGGACAAGCCACCCCATCGTCATTTCGTGCTGGATGAAGTACACGCTTTCCCAGGCAGTCTTGGCGCTGGGGCTGTAGCCCATCCACAGCATCACGCCGGTGACGACCTGCAGGAAAAACACGAACGTCAGCGTGCTGCCCCAGACGTAGCGCCAGCGGGCCCCCCCGCGGATGGGCTCCTTCAGAGCGATGTGCAGGAGGTTGCGGTATCCCGTGCGGTCATCGAACCAGTCGGAGAGGCTGCGAATCATGGGGAGAACTCAATCGGAAAACAGCAACTGCGTGCCACCGGGAATGTGGCACCGCCCGACACCCGAACCGGGTGCCCTCCGGATCCGGTCCGGTTACACCGGCGTTTTGTCGTGCACGCCGACGCGAAAGTTCTGAAATTTGACCCAGACTTCATCCTCATTGCGGATCTCGACTTCGAGTGAGTCGAGATCACGGGGCGGGATGTCGTTGTGCCTGACCCCGTCCGGGGTAAACGAACTGTCGTGACACGGGCAGTAGAAAACGTCTTCCGTCGTACGGAACGTCACCGTACACCCCAGGTGTGGACACCGTGCGTTAAAACACTCCACTCCCGATTCCGTCTTGCGCAGAAAGACGGACCCGATCGACGTATTCGGATAGCGGTTCCAGAAGTTCTGCAGGTCGGCCACGACAGGGATCTGCACCGGCTGGTTCGGAAGCAACTGGCTCGTCCGCGCGACACGGATGAAGCCTCGACTGTCGACAGAGTCACCAGCCGGTCCGACAGCCCGTCGCTTCCTCAGCAGAGGATCCAGCAGGATGCCCAGCGCCGGCACGAACGGCACGACAACAAGGATGGCGCCGAAGACGATTGCCGCGAGCTTGGTCGCGAACTGTCGACGGGGTTCCGGAACGGATTCCGGCGGTTCGGTGGGATGTGACATCAGCAATCAGGTGTCATCGCGGGGCAGGACCGCAGGGATGGCGGGGAGGGACAGCGGGGGGAAGGAATCCGGATCCGTTCACGGAGGGGCACCGAGGGCATTCAACAGGGACACCAGCACCCGCTGGCGGGCCGCTTCCATCGGGCCAGGCATCATCGCACCCGCGGCCTGAACATGTCCGCCGCCCCCGAATTCGCGGGCGATGGCGGCCACATCCAGTTGACTGCGGCTGCGAAAGCTCCCTTTCACCTGACCTCCCGGTTGTTCCGTCAGGATGAAGGAACATTCGACACCTTCGATCGAAAGCCCTTCGTTCACGAGGTCTTCTGTGTCTGAGGGATGGGCCCCCGTTTCCTTGAAGTCCCGAAGCAGAACATACGTCTCTGCAATCCGTCCGTCAGCTGCGAGCTGCACGCGGTCCAGCACCCGGGACTTCAACTTGATGCGGGACAGCGACGAGCGCTCGTACAGCTCCCGATAGAGTAAATTCGGTTTCACGCCTCGGTCAACGAGCCGGGCGGCTGTGTCGAGCGTACGACGATCGGTGTTGGGAAACCGGAACCATCCGGTATCGGTTGCGATCGCCGCAAACAGCGGGACGGCAGCTTCGACCGCAAGCGGAATGTCGAGGAACTGGGCCAGCTCGCAGATCAACACACCCGTCGCCGCCGCACTCGTGTCACGAAACTCGACGGCTCCCAGTTCGTCGCTCACCAGGTGATGATCGATCACCACTTTGCGGGCCGGGGTCCGCTCGAGGACCGTGTACATCCGGTCCAGCTGGCGAACCGCACTCGTGTCGACCACGATGTGAACATCGCACTCGCACGCCTGTTCGATGTCGACTCCCTCACCGATCTTCAACACCCGCCGCTGCGGATCGAGAAAGCTCAGATGAGCTCCGGTGGCGGACGGATTGATGATCCGCACGTCCTTTCCCAGGAACTCGAGGATCCACGCCAGCCCCAGTTCAGACCCGATCGCATCTGCGTCCGGCCGGACGTGACTCGTCAGCACAAACCGCTGATGAGTGTCAATCAGATCTGCGAGTGGTTGCCAGTCGATCCCGTGCTGCACGTCGTCCTCCTGAGGTCCACATAGAGTCGGACCCTGCCGGAAGAACGTCAAGCGTGCAGAGCGCGCAATTCACGATGCGCCGCAGCCGGTTTAGGGAGCAGCCTCATCGACACGACTTTCTGAAGGAATCGTCGGGTCTGCCTCCATCTCGAAACCGGGATGGGCCGCGGTCCATTCCCTCCAGAACGGAGTTGGTCGGGTCTTCCGCCACATCGCCAGGCAGTTCCCCACGTGCGAATAAAACGTGTAGTACCCCTGCACATCCTCATCGGAGTGGGACTTCATCGTCGAGACCAGCCACGCCGCGGCGCGGCGATTCTGTTCGTCACTGAGCCGCAGGAAGGCCGGAGCAATCGCCTGCCATTCCAGATGATGCCCCGTGGAGATGATGGGGTTACTCTCTTTTTCCTCGACCGGATTTCGGACCGCCTCTGCTCCCGCCCACCAGTTCCCCGGCCAGTAGCCTTCGTCGAATTGCGAGACTTTCAGCGAGTCACGCACTTTCTCCATGTGGGCGACCACAT
>CAZUXX010000267.1:1268-1476 GCA_964624215.1 uncultured Planctomycetaceae bacterium | reverse complement strand
CTCGTCGGAGAGCACCTCGGGATTCATCTCATCGAGCCTTAGCAGCAGTACCATCGAGTACAGACGATGCGTCCCGACGCAAACCCCCTTCATGCTGTGCCCCCGCAGCAGTCGCCGCGCCAGCAGGTCGAACGAGTACTTGCGCCCTTCGCGGCCGATCCATTCGTTCGACGGTGGCAGCCACAGGCCAAAAGCCATGGCCGTCCAT
>CAZUXX010000267.1:0-1258 GCA_964624215.1 uncultured Planctomycetaceae bacterium | reverse complement strand
CAGCTCGAAGTCCCGCATGGCCTCGAGCAGAACATCTTCCATGGTGGCATTGTGACGCCCCGGCCCGTACACCGGAGTGTCGAGCGAGACACCAGCTTCGCTCAGCGACGCCAGCCAGTGGTCGTGATGCACGGATCCGCTCTGGCTGAGCCCCCAGCGAATTCCGATACCGGTCGGCCGGACCTGCAGCAGCGGCTCTTCATCCGCTCCCCAGACCTGGGTGAATCGACCATGATCGGTCAGAAAGCCGACCATATCGGCACCGGACATCACGTCCGGATCTTCAAACTGAGCATCATGCCCCCACGTTCGCAGGGCATGTTCCACCAGATTCGGACGGAGCGCGATGCCCTTGAACCTGGGCCGGATCCGCTTGAGCACGTAGGCGACATCCTCTTCAGACACGACATCAGGAATATCATCCCGGTCGTACAGCGGAGGAATCGGGATCGGCACGCGGCGGGGAAGTTCGATCTCCGGCAACGGGTCGGTCTGCAAGGCGGCCCGCGTCAGCTCCTGCGGCGCAACGTCCCAGCGGAGACCGTAGGCGATCCCGAACGCGCCGATGAAGGCAAGCTGGACGAAAACAATCTGGCGAAGCATCAAGTCACACGGGGGTCTTGCGGACGAAGAGCACGGCCATCCCCTGCGGATCGCGGAAGACTTCCTTCCACTCGCTGCGGTTCTTCAGAGCCGAAATCAGGCCGTTGTAGTTCGTCGTGTCGACCAGCACGGTGTTCACCCCGTAACGGTCGAGACGATCCAGCCACAAGCCGCCTCCATCGTGAATCTCGAGGTAATCCCTCCATACCTGCTGCGGCAGCAGATGCACGTGCGAGTTGACGAATACATCGAACTTCGCCGGACCTGCCCACTGGAGGTAGTCCCCCCACTCCTGGCTGTTGTACATCAGCCCGGCCGGCAGGGAGTCGGCGTTCTCGTGCAGGTAGTTCACCGCGGGCAGCGGCGTGCGACGGCTCACTGTCCGCTCGAACGTGGCCCGGGCCGCGTCCCCGTCCGGCTGTCCGTGAATCCGCTCCAGCCCAAACGGCGAATACGCAAAGAAGATCCAGATCAGCCCGAGTGACGCGACACTCCACAGTCCGCGCCGCTGCGGCAAAGCAGCGACGAGAGGAGCGCGGCGAAACGCCCTCCAGCAGGCGGCGAGATGAACCGCGAAAAAGTAGCCGGCGAGCGGTCCCCACCACACAATCATTCTCAGTGACCACCAGGCCAGCACTCCGAAACCGGCCAGCAG
>CAZUXX010000266.1:0-5735 GCA_964624215.1 uncultured Planctomycetaceae bacterium | reverse complement strand
GTTGGTGAGCGGCTCGATCGTGAAACGGCCCAGGAGTTTGCCAATGCCCAGGGGAAACTGAACCGGGAACTGATCCGCCCGCTGCAGGACATCAACCTGTATCCCGAACTGTTGAGTTACAGCAGCACCTCGCATGAGGCCATCATCCGCGGGCGGCTGCTCGGGCCGGGTGAATTGGGAGGTGACCGGCCGCCGCGCGTGAACGCCCCGGACCGGGGAGTGTTGATCCAGATTCACCAGAGCCTGCTGAGCAACGGGGCAGACCGCATGGAGTTCGCGGGCGAGGTGCTCTCGGCCGAGGAAATGAATGCGAAGATCGAATCGCGGCTGAAGACCGTATTTCCCAAGCGGGACTTCTCTCGTGAGCGTCCCGCGGACGATGACAACACACAGTTCATCTTTGATGAGCACGACCCGATCAGCTTCGCTCTGGAAGACGGGGCGATCATCATGAGCCTGAAGGCGGGACTTCAGCGCCCGGGTGAGGAAGACATTCCGACGCAAATCATCAGTGTGCCCCTGTTGCTGTCCCTGGAGGGGGATCAGCTGGTGATGACCCGCGGCCGCGTCGGTGTGAAGCCGGCCGAGCGTCCCCGCCGCGTGAGCGAGCAGATCGTCCGGGCCCGCATCATGATCGGCAAGATCGAGAAGACGATCCCCGAGCGAACGACCCGCGATGCGACCGTCCGCGTGGAACAGCAGGGGAAAGTCGTGACGTTGAAGGTGCGAACGCTCGATGCCGAGGATGGCTGGCTCAGTGTGACCGCCGAGTAAACCTGTTGAGGAGAGTCTGGCGGCGGCGCCGATGCCGCCGCCCGGCCACCTTGCCACTGCGGGGGAGAGTCGACCGGCCGGAGCGCTATGCCGGGCCCGGTGAGGCCGCGGGTGGAGCGGGCAGCACCTCGACCGGGAACGTTCGATCGATGAGAGCGGCGCCGCAGGCATCGCCAAAGACGTTCGTCACCGTCCGCAAACGGTCCAGCAGCCAGTCGACGGGGATGATCAGTGCCTGGTATTCGAGTGGCAGGCCGACCGCATTGAGCACGATGAGCATCGTGAACAGTCCGGCTTCGGGGATGCCGGCAGCACCGATGGCTGCCAGCGTGGCCGTCAGTGCGACAATGATCTGAGAAGTCAGCGACAGGTCGCGTCCCAGGACCTGTGCGATAAACACTGCGGCCACGGCCTCGTACAAAGCGGTCCCATCCATATTGATGGTGGCCCCCAGTGGCAGGACGAAATCGACCGACTTGCGGGAGATACCGGCGCGACCGATGGCACACTTCATCGTCACGGGCAGAGTGGCTGACGAGCTGGACGTCGAGAATGCCGTCAGCAGGGCCTGCGACATCTGCAGCATAAACCGGTAGGGATTCCGCCGCGTGAAGAACCAGACCGTCAGCGGCAATGTCACCAGCGAGTGCAGCGCCAAGCCGACGAGGACGGTGAGGGAATAGGACCACACGAGGCGGATGGTCTCGACGAACCGCTCGTTGACCATTTCGAGCCCGAACCGTCCCGCGACGAGACAGAAGATCCCCAGGGGGGCGATGCGCATCAGCAGCATGACGAACGCGAGAATCGCATCATTCGCCTGAGTGATCAGCCGGACGATCGAGTCCACACTCTTCCCCAGTGTTGTGAGCAGCCCTGCAAATGCGACGGAGAAGACGATCAGGGGGAGCAACTCCGACTCGGCCGCGGACCGGAACAGGTTCTCGGTAAACATCATCATCACGAGGTTTCGCAGAATCAGGCGAACGCCCTCCTCCTGAGCGACGCGCCCTTTTTCCGCGACGTGATGACCTCCCTCAGCGACGATCTGCTCGGCGCGTTCCCGGTCGATGTCGACTTTCCCCGGACGGATCGCGTTGACGAGGACCAGTCCGAGAACGACAGCCAGGACCGTGGTGGAAAAGTAATAGGCGATGGTCAGCAGTCCGGGACGCCCCAGCTTGCGGACATCCCCCATTCCCAGGATGCCGGACATCACCGACACGATGACCAGCGGGACGACCATCATCTGCAACAGTCGCAGGAAGATGTCACCCCCAATCCGGACGATCTCGAAGAAGGCCCTGAGGGACGCCACACGTTCTGCCCGTGCCTCACTGCCTGGTTCGAGCCCTTGAAGTCCCAGCCACGGGACGAGGGTCGAGACAGCGACCGCCAGCACGATGGCGAGGATAATCCACCACGTGAGGTTGAACTTGTGGGACTGCGTCATGTAGGCGTCCTGCGGTACGACGGCGCGAGTGGTTTATGGTGATGACCGGCCGAGCAACTCGTCGACCTTGATGCCGATATCCGGGGAGCGCATCAGGCTCTCGCCGACGAGCATGGCCCCGACGCCTGCTGCCGCGAGTCGTTCGACATCCTCTCGCGTGTGGATGCCACTTTCTCCCACGAGCAGCACTTCCCGCGGAATCTGTGTTCGCAGCCGCAGGCAATGCTCGAGGTCGGTCTGGAACGTCCGCAGGTTGCGGTTGTTCACTCCGACCAGGGTTGGTTGGGGTGTCAAGGCGAGAACGCGAGGGGCGTTGGCGGCTTCATAGATTTCGATCAGGGTCTGCATCCCCAGATCACGGGCGCTGTGGTAGAGCCGGCTCAACTCGTCGTCATTGAGAATTTCGGCGATGAGCAGCACACAGTCCGCTCCCGCGGCCCGGGCTTCGAGCAACTGGAATTCGTCGACGATGAAGTCCTTGCGCAGCAGCGGAACATCGACCGCGGCCCGCACGCGTTCGAGGATCTGCAGGCTCCCCTGAAAGAAGGGCTCATCGGTGAGCACGCTCAGGCAGTTGGCACCGTGAGCGACGTAGGTGCGAGCAATCTGAACCGGGTCGAAGTCTTCCCGGATCAATCCGGCAGAGGGGGAGGCCCGTTTGATTTCGGCGATCAGTCCGATCGGTCGGGCCGCGCGGAGTGCGGCTTCGAAATCACGACAGGGGGCACGCTCCGCGATGCGCTGGCGGAGATGCTCGATCGAGGTCTGTCGTCGACGCACTTCCAGATCGGCCCGTGTCCGCTCCACGATTCTCTGTAGGACGTCCGCCAAGTTTGACTCCCTGTTGTGTTGAGACGCCGTCACTCTGGAAGGAAAAGGAGATCTCCGGTCGAGGAAGCTGCCTCATCGAGGAATGGCAATCGTGCCGTCCTGATTCAAGTTCTTCCTCTCAAACTTCGTGGTCGCGGAGGGATGACAATCCGTCTGCACTCGCTGTCGGGCGCTGCCCGGTGACACGCCGGCTGGCTCCGGCCCGGGGCCCCGATCGAGGGAAGCAGTTCGACACCGCCCGGACGCCGTCCCCCCACATGCACTCTGCTCAGTAGCCGAGCCCGTTTTTTCGCAAGTGCACCCACGGCCGTTCTGATTCGAGTCGTGGCCCTACTCCGGCCGCAGTGATCCGGACCAGATAGATGACGTGGTCGCCGGAGGACATCGAGTTTTCGATGCTCCCTTCGAGCCAGCCGAGTGTATCTGCCAGAGCGGTCACGCCGTCGGGGGTTTTCAGAACCGGCAGGTCGTCGAAGGCCTCCTCGCCCGGCTCGAATCCCTTACCGAAGTGAGAGAGCATCGCCTTTTGAGACTCGCCAAGGAGACTCAGTACAACCTGCGACTGGGGCGTCAGCCAGTCGTTGACGTAGCGGCCCTGCTTCACCGCAACGGTGACGGCCGGCGGTTCGAACCCGGCCTGCTGCACCCAGCTGGCGAGCATGCCGGTCTCCTGGTTGGCAGGACCGGGGACAGTGAGGATGAACAGCCCGCTGGGAACACGTCCCAGCACGGTGGCGACGTCTTGTTGATCCGGGGAGGTTTCAGCCACGACAGCTCCGAAGTGAAGGCGAGCCGGATCCGGTCGGGGATCCGCGGGGAGGCGACTAAGGACGAACGGCCTGCTCCGTCGCAGGGTCGCGCCGCCGGGAACGCCTCGATTGTATGTGATGGGGCCTAAACCGCCGATCCGGGTTGCGATGCAGCTATGAATCCGGCGAGGGTCCGCAGCCGATTGCTGAATGTTCGCGATGCGATGACATTGCGCGTGTCATCGTCGTTGCCATGATACTGAAGACGGCCCCGCTCGACCCAGGCCCCCCGCGCGTCGAGAGTGCGAACGGCCTCGGCTGCACTGCGGGTCAGCTGATTCGAGAGTTTCGGGACCCGGAGCGTGCGCGAGACTTGCCAGCGTTCTTTGGGGGTGGAGATCAGTTTCTCGTAGTCGGCTCGGATGCGGTCGAGGTGACTGGTGGCCTTGAACCCGTAATGCGTCGGAAGGTCGCCATCGTCGTAGGTGAGCTGGTACTCCCGGGTGAAGTACAGAGGGCGATTCGTGCCGATCTCGTAGAACCGGGCCAGACGCCCGTCGTCGAGTTTAACGGATTCGTAGTAGTCCAGTGCCCGGGGGATGGGCTCGAGGTATTTGTCGTCCTGCGTCTGGCGGGCCAGCAGCAGGAGTGTCCGCATCACGCCCTGGGATTCCGAGCCGGAGATTGCCGGGGGTTCAAATTTGCGGGCCCACGCCGGATGCATCTGGTGATTGTACTGCTGGGCCCATCCCGGCTGCGGATCGGGGAGCTGGGCCAGCAGCAGGAAATCTCCGCCGCGTCGTGCTGCTTCCAGATACCGTTCATCGTTGTAGATAGCCGCGGCATCCAGAAACGTACGAATCAGATCGCTGATCGTGTTGTCGTTGAGGGTGTAGTAGCTGTCGTATTTTTCCGCCGGAAACGTCCGCGACCATGTCTCGGGGAAGCTCGCCTTCAGAATCGGGAAGTCGTCGGGGTTCGCCGGTTTTTCGAATCGCTGTGGCCAGGCTCCGTTCGGGTACTGTGCCGCCAGTGCGTGGTCGAGTGCGTACCGGCTCGCCTCGTGAACGGCGGCATCGGCGAAATCGAGAGCCTGATCCAGCTGCATCAGGAACCGCATCGCCGACTGCGACTTGTCGTCGTCGAAGGTGGTTGTATTGCGGACTCCTTTTCGTCCGGGCTCGCCGGCCGGAGGAACACGGTAGGCGTAACGGCGGCGGACGTCGGGGTCGAACTCAATCTGCTCGGTCCATCCGCCCGACTGCAGTTGACCGCGAATCAGCGCTTCGGCGGTTTCGCGGGCAGCCTCGAGCAGGACGGGATCCTTGGTCAGTTTCCATGCGTCGAGATACGCGAGTCCCACGGCGGGAGTGGCAGGAGGCTCGATCCAGGCAGTGGTGGGACCAACCCGCCCTTCCCCTTCGCGTTTGGCGAGGTCCGCGCTGAGCCGATAGACGTAGCCCCCGCCGGCCGAGCAGTGGTTCCGGAAGAAGTGCACGGCCCGGTGCATGGCATCGGTTGCGTCCTCGCGGGTGAGTGTTTCGTCTGCCGCGACGAGGACGCAGGGTGCGAGCCAGTGAAACGTCAGTGCGAGAACGAGTTGCCGCATCGTCGGCTCCAGGGTCAGATGGTTTCCAGGTCGGCCAGCGGACCGACGCCGGCCGTCGTCGTCTGGGCCAGGGGATAGGTCTCGAGAACCTGAGCGATGTCGTCTCGGGAGAGTGCCTGGATGGTCGCGAGATCGTCCTGCACGGAACGGTATCCGCGGTGGTAAATCCAGTTGCCTCCCAGTGATGAGAGTCGTCCCATGGGGCGCTCACTGGCGAGTACGATTCGCGTCGACAGCTTGTTGCGTGCCTGCGTCAGTTCGTCGTCGGAAAAGTCGAGGCGGTTCATCCGCTTGAAGATCGATGCAACCCGTTCGACAT
>CAZUXX010000265.1:2463-5736 GCA_964624215.1 uncultured Planctomycetaceae bacterium | reverse complement strand
GGTCGAGAGCTCGCGACTCCAGTCGTACGAGAAGCCGAGCATCTTCAGCTGACGTTTGAACGTCCTGATGTTTGCTTCCGTCGTCTCGCGGGGGTGAGTCCCCGTCCTGATCGCATGCTGCTCGGCCGGAAGCCCGAAGGCGTCCCATCCCATCGGATGCAGCACATGCTTCCCCTGCATGCGTGCCACGCGGCACACGATGTCCGTCGCCGTGTAGCCTTCAGGATGCCCGACGTGCAGTCCCGACCCCGACGGATAGGGGAACATATCCAGGACATACAGCTTCCCGCCCGATCCGGCGGGAGGCTCGTTCGGTGTGACAAACGTGGCGTGCTCGTCCCAGTACGCTTGCCATTTCGGTTCAATGCGACGGGGCTCGTAACGGGGCATGACACTCTTCAGGGGTCAGAACCAGCGGGAAGTCCGCGGGAGTTTACGGAGCCGCGGCAGCGCTGCCAACGGCGGCGGCTGTTCTCAATTGCTGTACTCGGGAGACGCGATGGCATTCCTGCGCGGAGAGACTCCCGGTTTTCTCTCCCGACAGACATCGGATGATCCTCCCAAGTCGTACATCTCGAACGATTGGACTGGCCCGGCCCGGGGCCCCTGGGAGGACTGGGAAACTTGGGCAAATCTGTTTGCCCGGGAATTTTAGCGACCTAGCTTTGAGCAGTTCCGCTCCGGTGACCGCGAGCGAACGCTGGCGGTCCGGTACGGCTTCCGCCTGACAAACGGGTCTAACCTCGGTCAACGGGGTCTTCTTGGGTCAGAGCACGTCGCGCTGGTGAATGGTTCGCCTGCGATGGCAGCTCGGGGATTTGCCGGCCGAACCGGCAAGGTCAAGCAAAGGACAAAACAAAATGGCCAACCTGCTCAAAAGCGTGAAGACGTTTCTGGTTTCGGAAGACGGCCCGACGGCTGTCGAGTATGCGGTGATGCTGGCGCTGATCGTCATTGTCTGTCTGACGGCGATCAAGGCAGTCGGAACCAGCGCCAACGATCGTTTCAACGACATCTCCGCCAACCTCGCCACTCCGTAATCCGGAATGTCTCCCGGCCGGGTTTCTACGCCGCTCGGTTGAGTCTGCCTCGACCGAGCGGCCCGCCCGCGCCCACCAGGTCAATCTGAGCTGAGTAATGACTGGAGGTGCACTCATGCTTCCCTTCTGGATGGATTTCAACTTCGGCGCTTTGCTGCCAGCGATCCTGGCCGGCGTCACGCTGTTCCTGACTCAGTGTTTCGGTCGCGCCGTCTGAACCATCTCAGGATGCCTGCCCCCGAACGGGCACAACGTCATGCGATCGTCAACTTCCAGTTCCCCCCGGGATCAGAACTCCCCTCACTGAAAGGTATGTCACGTGGACTGGGACGCCCTTCTCCTTGAAAACTGGCATGTCAAGCTGGTGGCGGTCACCTTGATCGTGGCTGCATGGATTGATGGCCGGCAGCTCCGGGTGCCGAACTGGCTGACCTTCCCCATGGTGCTCTCGGGCCTCGTCTTCAGCACCTGTGTCGGAGGCTGGAGCGGAATGGGCGACGGACTGCTCGGAATGGTGGTGGGACTTCTGACCCTGTTGCCCCTCTACGCCGTCGGTGGCATGGGGGCCGGTGACGTCAAGCTGATGGCCGGCATCGGTGCCTGGCTCGGCCCCTGGGTCACCCTCTACGCCTTCTGCATCTCGACCGTCGTCGGGGCTGTCATGGCTGTGATCATGGTGCTCTGGCGGAAGAGCTGGAGCAAGCACTATGACAACTTCCTCGTCATCGCGGCCGAGTGGATGACGGTCAAGAATCCAAAGGAACTGGCCCAGATCGCTGCCGAACGGAAGCCGCAGATGCTGCTTCTGCCCTACGGCATCCCCATCTGTGTGGGAACGATCGGCTACTTCTTCTATGCGGGCATGATGTAAGCCCGGCAGGATCCCCGGCGACAGGGAGGTTGCAGCACTGTGCGGCAGTCCGGACCGGACTGCCGCGTGTGACTCTGTGTGACCGGGAAGTTTGGGAGTCCGGGGCACCCCAGGACCCCGAACCGGACAGGTCGACGTCATCATTCCGACCATTGCAATCGTTAAAGATTGAAGCGCGCGGCCCACGCATGCCGATTCTGACACCGAGTACGTGTCGCTCCCGGCGTGCCCTCAGGCCGTTTCCTTCGGGAGCGATCCATGAGACCTAAAACACTTGTACTGCTGGCCATCGCGGTCGGAAGCGGGCTCCTGGCGATGCTCGGGGTTCAGCAGGCCATGAGCGGCACGGCAGCGCAGCAGGAGGAGATGGTCAAGGTGCTGGTCGCGCTGCGGGACATCGAGGTCGGCGAGGAGATCACGGAAGCCAAGTGCGAATTCCGTGAGCTTCCGATCTCGGCCTTGCCGTCCGACCCGGTCACCCGTCCCGAGCAGTACGAGGAGCGCTCGCCCCTCTACACGATTGCCAAGGACAGCATCCTCCGGATCTCGGAGCTCTCCGAGAAGGGGGCGATTGGAAAGTCAGTGCAGATCCCGCACAACATGCGGGTGGTCGCCATCCCGGTGGACGACTCCCACACCCAGAGCGGAATGCTGCAACCCAAGGACCGCGTCGATATCGGAGTCATCTTCCCGCATCGCGACAAGCACGGTCGCACCGTCACCGATGCGATGACCCTGATGGAATATGTCGAAGTCTTTGCGACCGACGACCGGACGGCGAAGGAAGTCAATGGTGGCAGTGGAGACTCCAAGGGCCGGACCCGCATCGTCTCGCTGCTGGTCACCCCGGAACAGGTGAATTATCTGAGACTGGCCGAATCCAAGGGCAAGCTGACGCTCGCCTGGAGGGCCCGTACCGACGACCAGATTGTCAACGTCGGCGCTGTCAACGAGGAACTTCTGCGGCAGCTCAAGGAATCGTCCTCGGGCCTCAGCGATTACGGGCCGCACTACAACTCCGAGTTGCCTCCTCTTCTGGCAAACGATCCTTCACTCGATCTGGCATCGCAGGAGTTTCAAGACACACCGGAAGAGCCCCAGCCGCAGGATGTGCACGGGTTCCTGCAGCAACAGGAGTCAGTTCCGGCCGAGCCGGTCGCGGTGATCGAGCCCCAGACGCCCAAAAACGTCTGGAAGATGGAGATCCACTGCGGGCGTCAGATCGTGACGGAAGAGTTCGAACTTCCGGAAGAACTCGAGCTGCCCGAAGAACCGCAGAGCATGGACGAAGCGTTTCACGAACTGGATGCAGCGATCAACGGGTCCAATTTGTGGGACCTTCTCAAACTGGGTGCAAGACAA
>CAZUXX010000265.1:0-2453 GCA_964624215.1 uncultured Planctomycetaceae bacterium | reverse complement strand
GGCGGGCATTCGGGCCATTGTCCGCAGCTTCCTCCGGCCACAATGACCGCGGAACCAGGCGGGATCGGCATCGCCGGATCCCACTCCGCGGCAGCCGATCGGATTGCAAGGATGCGAACAATGTTAACAGCCCGTGGAATTCGACTCTTCGCCGGCTTGGCGATGGCGGCGGGAGGATTGTTCGCCGCGTTCCCGGCAACCGGGTTCGCGCAATCGAACACCGGCGCCGCCCGTCGCGCGGCGCCCGCTGCAGCCCAGGAGCAGACAACTCCCGCTGAACCGCTGCAGCCGGGCGAGCACGTCCTGCGGCTTCATCGACCGCAGACGGAAGTCTCGATCGTCGAACACCAGTCGCGCGTCGTTTCGCTCGACAACAAGATCCGCATGGTGCATGACTTCGACGAGGAAGTCGTCTTCGTGCGACCAATCAATGCCAACCAGATCCGGGTCTATGGCGAATCGGGTGGCGTCACCTCCCTGAAAATCGTCGACGAATTCGACACAGTCTACGAGCTGGTTGTCTTTGTCGAGAAAGACGTCCGCGAACTGCAGGCGAACATCGACCGTCTCTTTCCGGGATCGGCCGTCCGCGCCATCGGTGTCAAGGACAGCATCGTTCTGCAGGGATGGGTGACCCAGCCCGACCAGATCCCCCGAATCATCCAGCTGGCGAGCACGTTCGGGGACGACATCCAGAACCACATCGAGATCGGTGGTGGTAACCTGGTCCAGCTGCAAGTCCGTGTGCTCGAAGTACAGCGATCGCGGCTGGAGCAGTTCGGATTCAACTTCCTCGCGATTGGCGAAAACTATTACGCCGCCAGCACGCCGGGCAATCTGGTGCCAATTGCCGGAGCCTCCATCACCGGTGGAACTCCGACGGCCGCGGTCACCCAGGCGGCCCTGGCCAATCCGCAGGTCCAGTTTGCCATTCTCGGAAACAGCGACGCGTTTCAGGGGTTCATTGAAGCACTCAAGCAGGAATCACTCCTGAAGATTCGGGCGATGCCTGCGGTCGTCACGACCAGCGGCCGACCGGCCACACTTCACTCCGGGGGCGAATTCCCGATCCTCGTCCCTCAGGGGATCGGGACAGCCACGATCCAGTGGCGGACATTCGGTGTCCAGGTGGAGACAGTCCCCATTGTTCTGGGAACCGGACGTGTTCAACTCGACATTGCCGCCCAGGTGAGTGATCGCGACTTCAGCAACTCCGTCGACGTCGAAGGCTTTCGCGTCCCCGGACTCACCAGTCGCGATGTGAACACACGTGTCACGATGAACTTCGGTGACACCCTGATGATCGGCGGTCTGATCTCGGACCGTCTGACCGTCAGCACGAACAAAATCCCCGTCCTGGGGGACATGCCCTACGTCGGGGCCCTGTTCAGCCGCAAAAATCACAGCATGGCCGAGACCGAACTGGTGATTCTCGTGACGCCGCACCTGGTGTCGCCGATGTCTCCCGAGCAGGTCCCCTGCTACGGGCCAGGCCAGCACTCGGACACCACAACCCCCTGCGAATTCCTGCTGCATCAGCATGTCGAGGTCCACCCGTTCTCGCGCAATTGCGAACCGGGACTGTGTCCTCCCTACGACACGGTCGTCCCGCCCGGATACGGCGGAGGCTATGTCGAGCCGTATGCCGTCGAATCGTTTCCGACCGAAGGGACGCCCCCCGGACTGATTGCTCCGGGGAATCCGGCTGCTCCGCCGACAGGGGCACCAGCAAAGTACGCTCCGCCAACAACACGCAATGAATCCCCGCAGGGACCGGCTCTCGCGCCCGGTTTTCCCGCGAATGAGCACCCATCAACAGGCGCGAATGCCGATACTATGCAAGGGCTCGGGCCAGTCCCGCTCTCGCGAAGAAGCTTCGCGCAACGGGGAGTCTCACAGGCAGCGTTCCAGGACGACGGGCGGACAAGCCGGGTGACGCCACTTGGCGGAACGTCCATGGAAACCGGCCATCCCCGCGGCCCGGCGACGACGCCGCAATCGCGTCCGTCGATAAACACCCCCCACCGCGGTGACGAACCCGGTCTGGTCCTTCCGGACTACGCGCGACCGACGCCGAGATTTGTTGGCAGCAGTCCCTCTGGCGCAACCCGCTAGAACAATTCAGCATCCCCCCTGTGCGACCGAGTGAACGAGATCAGTCATGCAGAACGTCGTTCGAATGGCGATTGTGGATCCCAGCGATGGGAGTCGCAATTCGATCAAGAGCCTGCTGCTGGGAATAGATCGTGGCTGGCTGGAAGCCGCGTGCTCCCGTTACGAATTCTTCTCGGACGTGATCGAGCAGACACAACCAGACCTGGCGGTGGTGGTGCTCGACTCGAACCCGCCCGACGGGCTTGCGCTCGTCGCCGAACTCACACAGACGCATCACCACACAAGTGTGATCTGCGTCAGCAGTTCGCAGGAAGGCAGCCTGATCCTACAGGCCATGC